>JBDHSR010000025.1:0-17099 GCA_039808305.1 Gemmobacter sp.
CATCGTCGCCTGCACCGCGCGGCGCCAGCGGGCGTATTTCGCCTCGCGCCGGGCGGTGTCCATCATCGGGGTGAAGCGCCGCTCCAGCGCCCAGCTCCGGGCGAAGCCCTCCGGTCCGGGGCAGAGCCCGGCGCGCATCCCGGCCAGCCACGCGGCGCCGAGCGCGGTGGTTTCGGTCACCTCCGGCCGGTCCACCGGCGCGCCGAGGATGTCGGCCAGGAACTGCATCGTCCAGTCGGAGGTCGCCATGCCGCCATCCACCCGCAGCACGCCCGCCGGCGCCGCGCCCCAGTCGGCCCGCATCGCCTCCCACAGGTCGCGGGTCTGGCAGCCCACGCTTTCCAGCGCCGCGCGCGCCAGCTCCGCCGGGCCGGTTTCGCGGCCGAGGCCATAGATCGCGCCGCGGCAATCCGGCCGCCACCATGGCGCGCCGAGGCCGGTGAAGGCGGGCACCATCACCACGTCCTGCGCCGGATCGGCGGCTTCGGCGAGGCCCTGCGTCTCGGCGGCCGCGCGGATGATCCGCAGCCCGTCGCGCAGCCATTGCACCGCCGCGCCCGCGATGAAGATGGAGCCCTCCAGCGCGTAGCTGGTGCGCCCGTCCAGCCGGCTCGCGATGGTGGTGAGCAGGCGGTTGCGCGACGCCACCCGCTCCGCGCCGGTATTGAGCAGCGCGAAACAGCCGGTGCCATAGGTGGATTTCATCATGCCGGGGCGGAAGCAGGCCTGCCCCAGCGCCGCCGCCTGCTGGTCGCCCGCCACGCCGAGGATCGGGATCGCGCGCCCGAAAAGGTCGGGCCGCGTCATGCCGAACTCCGCCGCGCAGTCGCGCACCTCGGGCAGGAGGGCGGCGGGAATGTCGAAGAGCGCCAGCAGGTCCTCGTCCCAGCGGTTGCGGGTGATGTCGTAAAGCAGGGTGCGCGCGGCGTTGGTCGCGTCGGTCGCGTGAACCTGCCCGGCGGTGAGGTTCCAGATCAGCCAGGTGTCCACCGTGCCGAAGGCGAGCTCGCCCCGCCGGGCGCGGTCGCGCGCGCCGGGGATGGTGTCGAGCAGCCATTTCAGCTTGGTGCCGGAGAAATAGGGGTCGAGCAGCAGGCCGGTGCGTTCGGTGACCATCGCCTCATGCCCCGCCTCGCGCAGCGCCGCACAAAGCGGCGCGGTGCGGCGGTCCTGCCAGACGATGGCGCGGTGCAGGGGGCGGCCGGTGGCGCGGTCCCACAGCAGCGTGGTCTCGCGCTGGTTGGTGATGCCGATCGCGGCGATGGGCGGTGCGCCCGCGCGCTCGATGGCGGCGCGGGCCGAGGCGGCGGTGCTGGCCCAGAGATCGGCGGGGTCATGCTCCACCTCGCCCGGCGCGGGATAGTGCTGCGCAACCTCCTGCTGCGCCGAGGCGACGGGGCGCAGCGCGGCATCGAACAGGATCGCGCGGGAGGAGGTGGTGCCCTGGTCGAGGGCGAGGATATGGTCCATGCGGGCGGCCTCCCCATGCGGGCAAGAACTTCGCGGAAGTCTGCGTCAGCGCGGGGCGGCGGGTCCAGCCCCTTCCGTCCTGCCAGTCCGTTCGGCCATGCCGGACTCTTCCGCCATGAAGGTTTGCAGCGCCGCGACCTGTTCCGCGCCCAGATGCAGGCCGAGCTTGCCGCGCCGCCACAGCACATCCTCGGCGGTGCGGGCATATTCCCGCGCCATCAGCCAACGCACTTCGGCCCCGGTCAGCGTGGCGCCGAAATCGGGGCCGAGATCCTCAGGGCTGCGCGCCGCGCCCAGCAGGGCGAAGGCTTCGGTGCCGTAGCTGCGGACCAGCCGCGCGGCATGGGGCGCGGTCAGGAAGGGATAGGCCGCGCGCAGCCGGGCGATCAGCGCGGCCACGCCATCCACCGGGAAATCGCCGCCGGGCAGCGGCACGCCGGCCGTCCAGTTCCCCCTGGCCCGCGGGAAGAACGGCGCGAGCTTCGCCAGCGCCGCCTCGGCCAGCCGGCGATAGGTGGTGATCTTGCCGCCGAAGACATTGAGCAAGGGCGGGCCGTCGGTATCGAGGCTCAGCACATATTCCCGCGTCGCCGCCGTGGCGGAAGAGGCGCCGTCGTCGTAAAGCGGCCGCACCCCGGAATAGGTCCAGACCACATCCTCCGCCCGCACCGGGCGGGCGAGGTAGCGGCTGGCGCAGGCGCAGAGGTAGTCGCGTTCCTCGTCGGTGCATCGGGCCTCTTCCGGGCGGGCGTGGTGGTCGATGTCGGTGGTGCCGATCAGGGTGAAATCCTGCTCGTAGGGGATCAGGAAGATGATCCGCCCGTCGCTGCCCTGGAAGAAATAGCAGCGGTCATGATCGTAGAGCTTCGGCACGACGATATGGCTGCCGCGCACCAGCCGCACGCTCTCGCCGGAGCGGACATGCACCACGTCGCGGATGATCTCGCCGACCCAGGGGCCGCCGGCATTGACCAGCGCGCGGGCGCGGTGGGTGGCGGGGCCGTGGGGGCCATCGGTCTCGATCTCCCACAGATCGCCGGCGCGGCGGGCGGCGATGACGCGGGTGCGGGTCAGCACCCGCGCGCCCCGCGCCTCGGCGTCGCGGGCGTTCAGCACCACGAGGCGGGCATCCTGCACCCAGCAATCGGAATATTCCCAGCCGAGGCGGAAGCCGGGGGCCAGCACCCGCCCGGCGGGATCGCGGGAGAGATCGAGCCGCCTGGTGCCCGGCAGGATCCTCCGCCCGCCGAGATGGTCGTAGAGGAACAGCCCCAGCCGGATCATCCAGGCCGGCCGCCGCCCCTTCAGCCAGGGAAACACCCGCCCCAGCAGGCGCGCGGTGGGGGTGCCGCCCTCGAACCGCATCCCGGCCGAGAAGGGCAGCACGAAGCGCATCGGCCAACTGATATGCGGCATGGCGGCAAGCAGCGTCTCGCGTTCCTCCAGCGCCTCGCGCACCAGGCGGAACTCGAAGAATTCCAGATAGCGCAGCCCGCCATGGAACAGCTTGGTCGAGGCCGAGGAGGTGCCCTGCGCCAGATCGCCCTGTTCGGCCAGCGTGACCGACAGCCCCCGCCCCGCCGCGTCGCGCGCGATGCCGCAGCCATTCACCCCGCCGCCGATGACGAAAAGGTCGACCGGGGCGGTTTCGGCGGAAGCGGTGGTGTGATCCGGGGTCATGACATGCGGGCCTTGTTCGGTATGGCGCGATTTTCGTGATTTATTACACTGTTTATGTTCGATCATGTTCGTATTTGCAATGGATATGCGCCGCGCCCGGCTTCGGACGGCCTGCGCCGGAGGAACGGGAGATCCGGATGCGGCCGGCCCCGCCGCCGGGGCCGGGCGATTCGGATAAGATGATGGCCGGGGCCATGTTTGGCATGCGCGGCGAGCGTCGGGTGCGGGAATGGTGGAATGTTCACGGCATGTTGGTCCATGGTGCGGCAGGTTGTCCCGGTCGATAACATGACTTTTCATATCATGTTATTTGCACTACACCTGCTGCCGTTCCGCCGGAAATCCCGGCCGTCCGGGCCGATGCCCGGTTCATCCCGCCAGCCGCCCAGCCAGCCCGTTCCGAAAAACGCCGCCCCCCGCGGGGCCGAGAAGGAAAGTGCTGCATATGGGCCGCCCCGTTCTTCCCCGAAGCCTGACACTGGCCGCGCTGGCCGCCGGAACCGCGCTGGGCGGTGGCGCCGCGCTGGCGCAATCGGCCGCCCCCGGCGCGGTCATCGAACTCGATCCCGTCCATCTGGACGGCGCCGATCCGGTGGAGCTGCGCTTCGCCGCGACCCCGGCCGGGGTGACGCGGATCGACCGTGCCGACCCCGGCGGCGAGGAGGCGGCGCCGCGGCTGTCCGACGCGCTGTCCGGCGCGCCGGGTGTGGTGGTGCAGGAATTCTTCGGCGGCAACGACCAGCCGCGCATCCAGATCCGCGGCTCCGGCCAGCAGCAGAACCCGGCCGAGCGCGGGCTTCTGGTCATGGTGGACGGGATGCCGGTGAACCGGGCCGACGGCTCCTATGTGGTGGGGCTGGCGGCGCCGGGGCAGGCCGAGGCGATCGAGGTGTTCCGGGGCGCCGCGGCCAACCGGCTGGGGGCGGCGGTGCTGGGCGGCGCGCTGAACCTCGTCTCGCCCTCCGGCGCCTCGGCGCCGGGGCTGCGGCTGTCGTTCGGCGGCGGCAGCTTCCATCGCGGCGATCTGGCGGCGAGCTATGGCTTCGACGGCGAGGCCGCCGACACGCTGCTGCGTTTCGAACATTCGCAAAGCGACGGCTTCCGCGACTATAACGGCTCGGAGCGGACGGCGCTGGGCGGCAATGTCACCTTCGCCATGGGCGAGGCGACGACGCGGGTGTTCTTCAGCCATACCGACCTGAGCTTCGATGTGGCGGGGCCGCTGACCTGGGACGCGGTGCAGGCCGATCCGTCCTCCAACCATACGGGGCCGGTGGTGACGGTGGTGGGCGGCGTGCCGGTGGCGACGGCCGCCGGGCCCAATGTGCTGCGCGACCTGCCACATCGCGAGACCGTGCAGACGCTGGCCGGGATGCGGACGACCTGGGACCAGGGGACGGGGATCTACGACCTCGGCTTCAGCCTGTCGCATACCGATGACAGCTTCGCCTTCCCGATTTCCGCCGGGTTCCGCGACACCGAGGGCACCGACGGGACGCTGACCGCGCGCTATACCCTGCCGGGCGAGGGGGAGTTGCCGCTGTTCGAGGCGGCGCTGAACTGGTCGCTGGGCGAGGCGGACCGGGATTACTTCCACAATATCGGCGGCCAGCGCGGCCCGGCCTTCGGCAGGACGAAGCTGAAATCCGAGACCCTCTCGCTCTATGCCGGGGGCAATCTGGCGCTTGGCGGCTTCACCCTGTCGCCCTCGCTGTCCTATATCCATGCGGATCGGAAGAACGACGATCTCTGGACGGCGGCGACGCGGCCGACCGTCGGCTTCAATCCGATGATGCCCGACATGCGGCTGCCCGATGGCGCGGTGGCGGCGACACCCACCGATTACGACCGCAGCTATTCCGGCTTCGCGCCGGCGCTCGCGCTGTCCTGGGAACCGGCGGCGGGGCAGTTCGCCTGGGTGTCGCTGTCGCGCGGCTTCGAGCCGCCGACGCAGGACGATCTGCTGGGCACCGTGGGCGGCACGCCCAATTCCGGCCCCGGCCGGCCCAATCCGGGGATGCCCGATCCGACGGCCGCGATGTTCGCCACGCCGGACCTGAAGGCGCAGACCTCGGTCACGCTGGAGCTCGGCTGGCGGGGCGAGGCCGGGGGCCTCGCCTGGGACGCCACCGCCTATCATGCCCGGCTGAAGAACGAGCTGCTGTCGCTGCGCGATTCGACCGGCGCGGCGCTCGCCTCGATCAATGCCGGCCGCACGCGGCATAGCGGGATGGAGCTGGGGGTGAGCGGCGCGCTGACCGAGCGGCTCGACGCGCGCCTCGCCTGGACCTGGCAGGATTTCCGCTTCGACAACGATCCGCTGCGCGGCGACAACCGGCTGGCCGGGGCGCCGGAAAACGTCATCACCCTGGCGCTCGACTGGCAGGCGACCGAGCGTTTCGCGCTGAACGGCCGGCTGCACTGGGTGCCGGGCAAGACGCCGGTGGACAACATGAACACCATGTACAACGACGCCTATGCGCTGGTCGATCTGGGGGCGGAATACGCGGTCTCCGACAGCGCGGTGATCTTCGCCGAGGTGACCAACCTGTTCGACGAACGCTATGCCTCCTCCACGCTCACGCTGGATCAGGCGGTGCCGGGGCAGGCGGCCTTCATCCCCGGCGAGGGGCGGGCCTTCTATCTGGGCGGGCGGCTGCGGTTCTGACGGCGGATTGACCGGGCGGGCGCCCCATGGTTCAGTATCCCGCCCAAGGACGCCCCCCGGATGCGACTGACCAGTTTCTCGGACTATGCGCTGCGGCTCCTGATCCATGCCGCGCGCCACCCGGACCGGCTGATCACGATCGAGGAAGCCGCCGCCGCCTACGGAATCTCGCGCGGCCACCTGACCAAGGTGGCCAATGTGCTGACCCGCGCCGGGTTCCTCCGGGCGGTGCGCGGGCGGGCCGGCGGGCTGGAGATGGGCTGCCGCCCCGAGGCGCTGACGCTGGGCCGGGTGCTGCGGGTGACCGAGCCGGATGTCGCCTCGATCGAGTGTTTCGGGCCGGACGAGATCCGCGATCCGGGCCGCCCCGAGGCGCTGGACGTGGCGATCACCGCCGCCATGGCGGCCTTCATGGCAGAGATGGACCGCCGCACGCTGGCGAGCCTGCTGGACGACGAAAGGCGCGCGTCCCGCCGCGCCGGCTGAGGAGGGGCGATGAGCTTTCCCGATTTCTTCGACACCGCGCCGGAGATCACCCTGCGCGATCCGCTGGCCGGGCTGCTCGGCTCCTGCGAGGATGGGCTGATCCGGTTGCGCTATGCCGATGCGGTGCGGCTTCAGGGCCATTCCTGCCCGGCGGTGGCGGGGGCCTGGCTCATGGTGCTGGCGGGGCTCGATTGGCTTTACGGCGACGACCGGCCCGAGCGCGGCGGCATCGAGGTCCACCTGCGCGACGCCGAGGAGGCGGGGACGGCGGGCGTCGTCGCTTCGGTCGCCACGCTGGTCACCGGGGCGGCGGGGCCGGGCGGCTTCGGCGGGATCGGCCCGGCGAAGGCGCATGCGCGGCGCGGCCTGCTGCGGTTCGAGGCACCCATCGGCGGCGTGCTGGGCCTGCGCCGGCGCGACAGCGGGGCGGGGGTGGTGGTCGACATCGACACCGGCCTCGTGCCGCATGATCCGGCGATGCGCGAGTTGATGCCGCGCGTGCTGTCCGGCGCGGCCGGCGCCGGCGAGGCCGCGCGCTTCGCCGCGCTCTGGCAGGACCGGGTGCGCCGGCTTTTCGCGGCCGCCGACGACCCGAAGCTGGTGCATGTCTACGACTGGAGCGCGCCGTGACCTGGCCCGACGACCTTGCCCCCTATCGCCGCACCGCCGAATTCACCGAGACGACGATCCCCGCCGGCCTGCTGCGCGCGCATTCCACCAAGGCCGGGACATGGGCGCGGCTGCATGTGCTGGAGGGTGGATTGCTGTTCCGCGATCTGGTCACCGGGACCGGGCACCGGCTCGGCCCCGGCATCCATCCGCTGATCCTGCCCGGGATGCCGCACGAGGTCGCCCCGCTGGGCAGGGTGCGCTTCTTCGTGGAATTCTGCGCCCGGCCGGCGGCGAAGCGCGATCCTGTTTGACCATGCGCAAACAGATGAGCATTTTCCTCAGGTAACAAGATGCCAGACCTGTGGGGGCGCGGCCTTCCGGGCCGGCCCCAGCCTCGCGGCCAGCCCCTCGCCAGCTTCCATCCCCGTTCCAAGGAGGGCCCGATGCCCCGTTTCCACCTCTCCCGCCGCGCGATGATCTTCGCCGCGATGAGCGCCACGCTCGCCACCCCCGCCATCCTGCGCGCCGCCGCCCCGGCGACGCTCGCGCTTTACGGCCCGCCGGCGGGGCCGAGCATCACGCTGGCGCAGGCCGTGGCCTCCGGCGCGCTGAAGGATCTGGCGGGGGAGGTGACGCTGACCATCTGGCGCAACCCCGACGAGCTGCGCGCGGGCCTCGCCTCGGGCGACATCGGGCTGTCCATCGTGCCGGTGCAGGTGGCGGCGAACCTTTACAATCGCGGCATGGGGCTCAGGCTGGTCAATGCGATGACCGAGGGGCTGCTTTACGTCATGGCGCCCGAGGGCACGGTGGCCGGCCTCGCGGGCCTTGCCGGCAAGCGCATCTCGGTGCCCTTCGTGAACGACACGCCGGATTTCGTGCTGCGCGCGGTGCTGGCGCATCACGGGCTTGCCGACAAGGTGGAGCAGGTGCCGGCCGGCAGCCCGATCGAGGCGGCGCAGATGCTGCTTTCGGGGCGGATCGACGCGGCGCTGCTGTCGGAACCCGCCTCCAGCGGGGTGATCCTGATGGGCGGGGCGGCCGGGAAGAAGCTGGAACGCGCGGTCGACCTGCAAGAGGAATGGGCGGCGATCTCCGGCCTCGGCCCGGTGCTGCCGCAGGCGGGGCTGGCGGTGACGCGGGCGTTTTCGGAGGCGCATGGCGATCTGATCGCGCCCTTGCAGGCGGCGCTGGAGGCCGCCACCGCCGCCGTTCTGGCCGCTCCCGCCGCAGCCGCGAAGGCGGCCGCGCCGAAGCTGGAACTGCCCGAGCCGATCCTCGCCGCCTCGATCCCGCATTCGCGGCTGGTCGCCCGCCCGGCCAGCGCGCTGCGCCCCGAGATCGAGGCGATGCTGGGCCTGATGGCGGAACACGATCCGGCGATCATCGGCGGCAAGCTGCCGGGGGCGGAGTTCTACGCGCTGTGACCGCCCTCATCGACCGCCTGTCCCGGCTCGGCCGGTTCTTCTGGTCCGGCTGGGCGGGGCTGGCGGGTCTCGCGCTGCTGGCCGCGCTCTGGCAGGCGGGGCACGAGGCCTATGGCAGCTTCGTGCTGCCCGCGCCGATGGAGACGCTGGCCGCCGCGCGCCGCTTGCTGATGGATGGCACGGCGCTGGCGCTGCTGCGGCTGACCACGGAACGGGCGCTGCTGGGCTTCGCGCTGGCGGCGGGGATCGGCACGGCGCTGGGTGTCGCGGCGGGCTATTCGCCCGCCACGCTGCGGCTGTCGCGCCCGATCCTGACCGTGGTGCTGGGCGTGCCGCCCATCGCCTGGATCGTGCTGGCGATGATCTGGTTCGGCGCCTCGGACATGACGGTGGCGCTGACCATCCTGATCGCCGCGACGCCGGTGGTGTTCATGGGCGCGGTCGAGGGCGTGACCAGCCGCGACCGCGGCCTCGACGACATGGCGCGGGTGTTCGGCGCGGGGCCGGTCCGCCGCTTCACCCATGTCGCGGCGCGCCAGATCGCCGCGCATGTGCTGCCCGCGCTGGTGCTGGCGCTCGGCTCCTCGTTCAAGGTGGCGATCATGGCGGAGCTGCTGGCCAATGCCGGCGGCATCGGCGGCGCGCTGGCCCGCGCCCGCGCCATGCTCGACATCGCCGAGGCGCTGGCCTGGGTGGCGCTGGCGGTCATGGCGCTGATCGCGGTGGAATACGGCCTCATCCATCCGGTGAAGGCCGAGCTCGACCGCTGGCGCGACGCCGCCCGGCCCTGGGGGGTGAAACGATGAGCCTGCTGACGCTTTCCGGCATCGGCCACACCTTCTTCGGCCGCACCGTGCTGGAGCGGATCGACCTGACCGTCGGGGCGGGCGAGGTGGTGGCGCTGGTCGGCCCTTCCGGCTCCGGCAAGTCGACCATCGCCCATATCGCCGCCGGGCTGATCGAGCCGGCGGAGGGCCGCGTCGCGCGCGGCTACCGCCGGCACGCCATGGTGTTCCAGGAGCCGCGCCTGATGCCCTGGGCCACCGTCGCCGGCAATATCGGCCTCGCCTTGCGGCTGGCGCGGCTGCCGCGCCGCGACCGCCCGGCCCGCATCGCGGCGGCGGCGGAGCGGGCGGGCCTTCTGCCCGAGGATCTGGCGAAATACCCCGCCGAACTCTCGGGCGGGATGCGCCAGCGCGCCGCCATCGCCCGCGCGCTGGCGACCGAGCCGGATTTCCTTTACTTCGACGAGCCCTTCACCGCGCTCGACGTGGCGCTGAAGCGGCGGATGCAGGATCTGGTGATCGAGGCCGCCGGCGCCGCCCGCTTCGCCGCGCTCTTCATCACCCATGACCTGATGGAGGCGATCCGCATCAGCCACCGCATCCTCGTGCTCGACGGCGCCGGGCGCGGCATCGCGGGGGCGCGGGTGGTGCCCGGCCAGCCCGGCACGCGGGAGGAGGCGGAGATCTTCGCGCTGCGCCAGCGCTTCCTGACCGGCGATCCGCTTTTCGCCCATATCCACGATGTCGACGAAAGGGCGCGGCGATGAAACTGCATCGGGTGCTGTCGGACGAGGGGTTCCGCATCTTCTTTCCGCTGGCGGCGCTTTGGGCCGCGCTCTGGCCGCTGGTCTGGGTGGCGGTCTGGCGGCTCGACCTGCCTTTCGCCCGCGATCTGCCGCCCGGCGTCTGGCACGCGAACGAGATGATCTTCGGCGCCTGGGGCGCGGCGCTGCTGGGGTTCCTGACCACCGCCGCGCCGGAATGGACCGACACGCCGCGCCTGCGCGGAGGGGTGCTCTGGGCGCTGGCCGGATGCTGGGGGGCGGCGCGGATCGCGGGGCTGACCGGGGCCGATCTGCTGATCCTGCCCGCCGCGCTGGCCGATCTGGCCTGGCTGCTGGCGCTGCCCCTCTATCTGCTCTGGCTTTCGGGGCGCAAGCGCACGACGCGGGTGCTGGCCTTCGCCGGCTGGACCTTCGCGCTTGCCGCTTTCGCCCTGCCGGTGCGGCTGGCGATGCTGGCGGGCGAGGGCGCGGCGGCGGCGGAATGGCTGCGGCTTTCGGGGCTGCTGTTCCTCGGCCTGCTCGGCCTCGCGCTGGCGCGGGTCGGCGTGCCGGTCAGCAATATCGTGCTCGACCCGACCGAGACCTCCTCGCCGTTCCGGCCGCATCCGGGGCGGATGAACCTCGCCCCCGGTCTGGTGGCGCTGGCGCTGGCGGGCGAGGTGGCGGGCCTCTCGCCCGCCGTCACCGGCTTTCTGTGGATCGCCGCCGGGGCGGGGTTCATGGACCGGATGGCCGAGGGCTTCATCGGGCGCGAGGCGTTCCGGGCCGAGATCCTGGTGATGATGGCGGCGGCCGGCTTCTCGGGGGTGGGGCTGCTGACCCTCGGCGCGGCGCGGCTGGGCGCGCCCTGGGGCGAGACGGCGCCGCTGCATCTGGCGCTGATGGGGGGGCTCGGCCTCGGCGTGCTGGCGGTGCTGGCGATCGCCGGGCGGTTCCATACCGGGCAGAGCCTCGGGCTGACCCTGAAGACGCGGGCGGGCTTCGTCCTGGCGGCGCTCGCCGTTCTCGCCCGCGCCTTGCCGGAGATGGGGCTGGCGCCCTGGCCGCCCGGCCCGGCGCATCTGGTGGCGGCGCTGTTCTGGGCCGGGGGCTTCCTGCTCTGGCTCGCCGATTACTGGCCGGCGATCCGCGATCCGGCCACGCTCGACACCCATGGCTGCTGAGCGTCAGTCCGCGATATGGACCTCGGTCCCCGCCGCCGCGCAAAGCTCGGCCAAAGGTGGCGGCAGGGGCGCGTCGGTGAAGATCGCGTCGATCCCGGCCAGGTTGCACAGCTTCACCGGCGCGCTGCGCGTGAGCTTCGCCGCATCGGCCACCAGGAACACCTTGCGCGATTGCCGGATGATCGCTTGCGACACCCGCACCTCGCTCAGGTCATAGTCCAGCAGGTCGCCGTCGGGATCCAGCGCCGAGATGCCGATGATGCCGTAATCCACCTTGAACTGCGCGATGAATTGCGAGGCGAGATCGCCGACCAGCCCGCCATCCGACCGCCGCAGCGCGCCCCCCGCCACCATGATCTCGCAGGACGGGTTGGCGACGAGGATATTCGCCACGTTCATGTTGTTGGTCACCACGGTGATCTGCCGGTGATGCAGCAATTCCCGCGCCACCGCCTCGGTCGTGGTGCCGAGATTGAGGATCATCGAGCAGTTGTCGGGCAGCGCCTGCGCGCAGGCCCGGCCGATGGCGGCCTTGGCGGCATCGTTCAGCGCCCGCCGCTCCTCGTAGCCGATATTGCTGACGCCGCTGCGGATCACCGCGCCGCCATGCACCCGGTCGAGATGCCCGGCCTCGGCCAGATCCGTCAGGTCGCGCCGGATGGTCTGGAGCGTGACGCCGAAGCGTTCGGCCAGCGTCTCGACCACCACCTTGCCTTCGCTGCGCGCGATGGCGAGAATTTCGCCCTGACGAAAACTGAGCGCCACCTGAACGTCCTCTCCGGCCGGTCACCGCTCCGGCCGGGCCAGTGTTTCGCGCCGCCCGGCCGGCGTCAAGGCTCCGCAACCGGGAAGTGTGGCAGCCCGTCTTCCAGCCGGTAGTAATCGCCCTTGTCGGCGGTGAAGATATGGCGGACCAGCGTCCCGCCGGTCGCCCCGTCGATCACCCCGGCCTCGACCGAGAAGGCGCCGTCCGCCGCGCGGAACCACAGGCTCGCGCCGCAGTCGCGGCAGAAGCCGCGCCGCCCGCCGGCGGCTGTGGCGTATTCGGCCAGCGTATCGCGCCGCTCCCAGACCAGCGCGGTCTCCTCCGCGTCGAAACTGGCGCTGAAATGGCCGGAAAGCTTGCGGCATTGCGTGCAATGGCAGGCGGTGACCTCGCCCGCCGGGGCGGGCAGGCTGAAGGCGCAGCCGCCGCAGAGGCAGGCGCCATGCAGCCGGTCGCCCGGCGGCGGATGGGTGGCGGTGCTCTCGGGGTAATAGTCGCCGCCGTCCCCGGTGAAGATATGCCGGTCGATGCGCAGGCCGGTCGGCCCGTCCAGCGCGCCGGGCGAGAAGGAGATCCGCGCCTCGCCCTCCGGCTGCCAGAACAGCGTGGCGCCGCAATGCCCGCAATGGCCCCGCCGCGCCGAGGGCGAGGCGCGATACCAGACCAGCCCCTCCGCCCGCGTCAGCCGGAACCGCTCCTCAGGCACCGAGGTGGCGGCCCAGTAATGCCCCGATTGCTTGCGGCATTGCGTGCAGTGGCAGGCCACCACGTCGCGCAGCGGCGGGTCGACCTCGAAGGCCACCGCGCCGCAGAGACAGCTTCCCCGCAGCGCGTCATCCGGCATGGGCGAACACCTCGTCCAGAATGGCGGCAAGGTGGCGGGCATCCTCTTCGGTGAAGGCCGCCTCGGTGTCGCTGTCCAGATCGAGCACGCCCAGCAAGGTGCCCGCCGCATTGCGCACCGGGATCACCAGTTCCGACCGGGTGGTGGAGGAACAGGCGATATGATCCGAGAACGCCTCCACATCCGGCACGAGCTGCACCTCGCCGGTCCGCGCCGCCGCGCCGCAGACCCCGCGCGAGAACGGGATGACCAGACAGCCATGCCCGCCCTGATAGGGCCCGATCTTCAGCAGCTCCGGCGCCACCACCCGGTAGAAGCCGGTCCAGTCCGCCATCGGATGGGCGTGATGGATCTCGCAGGCCAGCGTCGCCATCAGCGCGACCGTATCGGTCTCGCCATGGCAGAGCGCGGCGATCTGGCGGGAGAGTTCGGGGTAATCGACGCTCATTTCGGTCTCCGGGGAAGGGTGGGCGGAGGGTAGCAGCGGAAGGCGCGCCGGGAAAAGGCCCGATTTCGGGTGGCGCGCCCGGCCCCGCCGGTGGACGCCTCCGGCGGGGGTATTTGGAATCAGGTTGAAGACCATGGCGGATTTCAACCTGATCCAAATACCCGAATGCGCGGTTTCCGCCCGGTTCAGCGTTCGATGGCGATGGCGGTGCCTTCGCCGCCGCCGATGCAGATGGCGGCGATGCCACGCCGGAGGCCGCGCTTTTCCAGCGCGTTCAGCAGCGTCACGATGATCCGCGCGCCCGAGGCGCCGATGGGATGGCCGAGCGCGCAGGCGCCGCCATTCACGTTCATCCGCTCATGCGGCACGCCGAGTTCGGCCATGAAGGCCATCGGCACCACGGCGAAGGCCTCGTTCACCTCCCAGAGGTCGACATCCTCGACCCGCCAGTCGAGGCGGGCCATCAGCTTGCGCGCGGCGGGGACCGGGGCGGTGGGGAAATCGCCCGGCGCGTGGGCGTGGCTGGCATGGCCGAGGACGCGGGCGCGCACCGCCAGCCCCTCCGCCGCGGCGACCCGGGCGGAGGCCATGACCAGCGCCGCCGCCCCGTCGGAGATCGAGGAGGAATTGGCCGCCGTCACCGTGCCGCCGGCGCGGAAGGCGGGTTTCAGCGTCGGGATCTTTTCCGGCCGGGCGCTGGCGGGCTGTTCGTCGGCGCTGACGGTGGTCTCGCCCTTGCGGCCCGCGACGGTGACCGGCGCGATCTCGTCCGCGAAGGCGCCCGAGGCCTGCGCCGCCAGCGCGCGGGTCAGCGAGGCCAGCGCGTATTCGTCCTGCGCCTCGCGGGTGAAGCCGAAGCGGGCGGCGCAATCCTCGGCGAAGGTGCCCATCAGGCGGCCCTTGTCATAGGCGTCCTCCAGCCCGTCGAGGAACATGTGGTCGAGCGCCTGGGCATGGCCGATCCGCGCCCCGCCGCGCATCTTCGGCAGCAGGTAGGGGGCGTTGGTCATGCTTTCCATGCCGCCCGCCACCATCAGCCCGGTGGCGCCGAGCGCGATCTGGTCATGCGCCAGCATCGCCGCCCGCATCCCCGAGCCGCACATCTTGTTCAGCGTGGTCGCCGGCACCCCCTGGCCGAGCCCGGCGGCGAAGCCCGCCTGCCGCGCCGGGGCCTGGCCCTGGCCCGCCGGCAGCACGCAGCCCATCACCAGCTCCTCCACCCGGGCCGGATCGGTGCCCGCCAGCGCCGCCCGGATCGCCGCGCCCCCCAGTTCCGCCGCGCTCAGGGCCGTGAACACGCCCTGGAACCCGCCCATCGCGCTGCGCGCCGCGCCGGTGATGACCACCTCTTCCATCGCCAAACTCCTCCTCGTGCTTACCGAATGCTAACGAACGGGCCGTAACCTGCAAGGGCGAGGCTAAAAGGAGGGCGGCATGGATGTGCAGGCGCGGGTGGTGGAGGGGCTGCTGCTGGTTCAGGTGCGGGAGGAGCGGATCGACGCCGCCGGTGCGATCCGCTTCAAGGACCGGATGCGCGAGGTGACGGCGGGCTGGGCCGGGCCGGTCATGCTGGACATGTCGGGGGTGAAGTTCCTCGACAGTTCGGGGCTGGGCGCGGTGGTGGCGGTGATGAAGCTGCTGGGGCCGGAGCGGCGGCTGGAACTGGCGGGGCTGACGCCGACGGTGGAGAAGGTGTTCCGCCTGACCCGGATGGACAGCGTGTTCCGCATCCATCCCGCGCTGCCGGAAGAGCATCGGAATGCCGGCTGAGGCGGCCCGCTGCCCGGAGGGGGAGGAGGCGGTCTGGACGATCCGGCTGACCCTGCGCGGCGATGCGATGGCGGTGCGGCGCGGGCTCGGGCTGCTGTTCGCCGATCCGCGCCTGGCGGCCTTGCCGCCCGACAGCCGGGGCACGGCGGAGATCGTGCTGGCCGAGGTGCTGAACAATGTCGTGGAACATGCCTATGCCGCGGGGCTGGGCGGGGTCGACCTGACGCTCCGCCTGCTGGAGCGGGGTCTGTGCTGCCGCATCCGCGACCATGGCGCGCCGATGCCGGGGCTGGAGCTGCCGCCCGGCCGGCCGGTCGAATGCGGCGGCGAGCCGCCGGAGGGCGGCTTCGGCTGGTTCATGATTCGCAGTCTGGCGCGGAATCTGCGCTATTGCCGGGGCGGCCGCTGGAACGAGCTCTGTTTCCTGCTGCCGGTGAATGAATGACGGCCGGCCGGATCGTTTCGCATCCCGGGCCATTGACGCGAAAAGGCCATCTTTCCCCCGTAAATTCGCCACCGGGATCACCTATCCATAAGGATGTAGCTGCACAAAGCTTCCCTCGGTGCCGTGAGAAAGCCCCCACCCAGATCGCGGCACCGAGGCTCTTCCCCCCTGCGCGGGCAAGGCATAGGCTTTGCGGGCGACGAAGGGGGGCGAGGATGCGGGATTTCCAGAAACCGGGACGCTCGGCGGTCTATGCCCTGAACGGCCTTTGCGCCACGTCGCATCCGCTGGCGGCGAAGGTCGCGCTCGACATCCTTCAGGCCGGTGGCAATGCCGCCGATGCGGCCGTCGCGGCGGCGGTGCTGCTGGGGATCTGCGAGCCGCAGATGACCGGGATCGGCGGCGACTGTTTCGTGCTGCTGAAACCGGCGGGGGAGGAGCGGGTGCTGGGCCTGAACGGCTCCGGCGCCGCGCCGGCGGGGCTGGAGGCCGGGGCGCTGCGGGCGCGCGGGCTGGTGTCGATGCCGCTTCACGGTATCGACACGGTGACGCTGCCCGGCGCGGTCGACGCCTTCTGCCGGCTGAACGCCGATTGGGGCCGGCTGACGCTGGCCGAACTGCTGGCCCCGGCGATCCGCCATGCCGAGGAGGGCGTGCCGGTCGCCCCGCGTGTGGCCTTCGACTGGGCCGGGGATGCGCAGGTGCTCATGGGGGACGCGCGCCGATTCTACCTGCTGGACGGCGGGGCGCCGCGTGTCGGTCAGGTGTTCCGCGCGCCGGGCCAGGCCGAAGTGCTGCGCCGCATCGCGCGCGAGGGTCGGGCCGGGTTCTACGAGGGCGAGGTGGCGGAAGATATGGTGGCCTCGCTGCGGGCGCTCGGCGGCTGCCACAGCCTCGCGGATTTCGCGGCGGTGCGCAGCTTCTACACCGATCCGCTCGCCACCGCCTATCGCGGGGTGGAGTTGCTGGAGCTTCCGCCGAACGGGCAGGGCGCCACCGCGCTCCTGATGCTGAACATCCTGTCGCATTTCGATCTGGCGGCGCTCGATCCGCTCGGGGCCGAGCGGGCGCATCTGGAGGCCGAGGCGGCGAAGCTCGCCCATGACGCGCGCAACCGTTTCATCGCCGATCCCGACCGGACCTCGCGCCTCGGCCATATGCTCGCGCCCGAGACGGCGGCGCGGCTGGCCGCGCTGATCGACCCGCGCCGCGCCATGGCGGACCCCGCGCCGCTGGCCGAGGCGGTGCATCGCGATACCGTCTATCTCACGGTGGTGGATCGCGACCGGATGGCGGTGTCGCTGATCTACTCGATCTTCTGGGGCTTCGGCTCCGGTCTCGCCTCGGCGCGGTTCGGCATCAATTTCCAGAACCGGGGCGCGGGGTTCAGCCTGGTTCCCGGTCATCCGAACGAGGCGGCGGGGGGCCGGCGGCCGATGCACACCATCATTCCGGGGATGCTGGCCGAGGCCGGGCGCGTCACGCTGCCCTTCGGGGTGATGGGCGGCGGCTATCAGCCGACGGGCCATGTGCGTTTCGTGAGCAACCTGCGCGATTACGGCATGGATGTGCAGGGCGCCATCGACGCCCCGCGCTGCTTCGCCGCGCCCGAGGGGCTGAAGGTCGAGCGCGGCTACGCGCCGGAGGTGGCGGCGCGGCTCGCCGCCATGGGGCATCGGGTGCTGGAGGCCGACGAGCCGCTGGGCGGGGCGCAGGCGGTGCTGATCCGGCCGGACGGCGTGCTGGAGGG
>JBDHSR010000026.1:0-16857 GCA_039808305.1 Gemmobacter sp.
TCCGGCATGATGCCCCGCGCCGCCTCCAGCAGCGCCTTGCGCAGCGGCAGGAGCACCGTGCCATCGGTGAAGGAACCGCGGAAGCCGCCGCTATTGGCGTGGTCGAACAGGATTTGCAGGAAGGCGTCGCGCAGCTTGGGCTCCTTGGCATAGATCGCCTCGCTGCTGCCCGGCGCCGCCTCAAGGCTCAGCGTCATCACCACCAGCGAGGCCACCCTCCCCTCCTCCAGCACCGGGATGATGAACTGGTTGGACATCTTGACATATTCGGGTGGCGCCTCGGGATGCCCGGGATCGGCCTGCCCGGCATCCGCCTCGGTCTCCGGCGCCGGGCGGAGCCACAGGCCCGCCCCCAGACCGGCGGAAAGGCCGAGGACGATCAGGATCAACGGGATGAGGATACGTTTCATGGCGGCTCAGAACGGCAAGAGGACATCGGCGATCTGCTGGCCGTAGCGCGGCTGCTGCACATCGCTGATCTGGCCGCGCCCGCCATAGGAGACACGGGCGCCCGCGATCTTGTCATAGGTGATCTCGTTCTGGCGCGAGATGTCGGCGGGGCGGACATAGCCGGTCACGACCAGTTCGCGCAGTTCGTAATTCACCCGCACCTCCTGCTGCCCCTCGATCCGCAGCACGCCGTTCGGCAGTTCCTCCACCACCGTCGCCGCGATGCGCAGCGTCAGCTTCTCCTGCCGCGAAACCGTGCCGTTGCCCTGATAGCTCGACGCCGAACGGGTATTCACCGCCTCGCCCATGCTCGCCCCTTCCGGCAGTTTCTCGTTCAGCCGCTCGGGGATGCCGAACAGGGCGGGCACCCCCATGCTGTCGCTGCCGCTCCGGCTGCGGCCGGAACTGTTGGAAATCTCCGCCTCGTCGTCGATCTCGACCACCACGGTCAGGATGTCGCCGCGCCGCGCCGCCCGCCGTTCGCCGAAGAGCGAATCGCGGTTGGCCGACCAGAGCGAGGAGGCGTCGGCCGGCGTCGCGGCAGGCAGGTCGCGCGGCAGGGGGGTGGCATACATCGCGTGGTGCTGATAGCCGCCCTCGATGGCGGTGAAGCCGGGCGCCTTGCCCACGGTATCGAGCCGGGAACAGGCGCCGAGGCAAAGGGCGAGCAGGATCAGGCGGCGCATGGGGGTCCTCAGTGTTCGGGGCCGACGACGACCGTGCCATCCGCGGCAACGCGGCCGGTGACGGTGGCGCGGGATGACAGGTTCATGACGCGCAGGCTTTCGCCCGGACCCGCGCGCTCCAGCGCGCGGCCTTCCGTGAGGATGCGCAAGGGGCCGGAATGCCAGACGAGCGGCACGATCTGGTTGCGCGCGACCAGCGCAGGCGGGCCGAGATCGGCGGCGCGCAGGGGGCGCCCGGCATAGATCGCCACCCGCGCCTCCAGCCCCACCGCCGCCGCCGGGTCGGAGATCGCGCCCGCGACGCGGGTCGGGCTCAGCGCCAGATCCTCCGCCGCGACGATCTGCTGCGCCCGGATGGTGCGCTGCGCAACCACGGTCTCGGCCGCCGCCGGCGTGCAGAGGCAAAGCAGGAGCAGCATCCGCATCACCGCACCTGCGTGGTGGCCGCCAGCATCTGGTCGGCGGCGGTGATGACCTTGGCGTTCAGCTCGTAGCCGCGCTGCGCCTTGATGAGTTCGGTGACCTCGCGCACCGCGTCGACCGAGCTTTCCTCCAGATAGCCCTGCCGCAGCGTGCCGAGCCCGTCCTGCCCCGGATTGCCCTGCATCGGCGGGCCGGAGGCGGCGCTTTCCAGAAAGAGGTTGCCGCCGATCGCCTCCAGCCCCTTCTCGTTGGTGAAGCCGGCCAGCGTCAGTTGCCCCAGCATCTGCGGCTGCACCTGGTCGATGAAATGGGCATAGACCTCGCCATCGGCGTTGATGCTGATGCTGCGCGCGTCCGAGGGGATGGTGATGCCGGGCGCCACCGCATGTCCCTCGGAGGTGACGATGAGCCCGTCCGCCGTGCGCTTCAGCCCGCCGTCGCGGGTATAGGCGGCGGCGCCCGAGGGCAGCGTGACCTCCAGATAGCCGCGCCCCTCGATGGCGATGTCGAGATCGCCGCCGGTCTGGCTCAGCGCGCCCTGCGCCAGCACCACCGACACCGCCGCCGGCCGCACGCCGAGGCCGAGCTGCACCCCCGTCGGCAGCATGGAGCCGGTCTCCGAGGAGATCGCGCCGGGCCGCGCCTCCTGCCGGTAATGCAGGTCGGCGAATTCCGCCCGCCGCGCGTTGTAGCCGGTGGTCGACATGTTCGCGAGGTTGTTCGACACGACATCGACCCGCATCTGCTGCGCCGCCATGCCGCTGGCGGCGATCTGTAGCGCCTTCATGGGGTTACCCTCCGAGTTTCTGGATCACCGTGCGCATCCGGTCATCCTCGCGGTCGAGAAAGCTCTGGCCGAGCTCGTAGGCGCGCTGCACCTCCATCATCCGGGCCAGTTCGAACATCGGGCTGACATTGCTGCCCTCCAGATGGCCTTGCAGCAGCGTGGCGCCCTCGGCCGGCACCTCGCCCCCGGCGGCGAAGAGCGTGCCGCCCTCATGCCGCAGGCTGGCGGGATCGGCGGGTTGCCAGAGGCCGATGCGGGCGAGCGGCACGCCATCCGCCGACAGCGTGCCATCGGCGGCCAGCACCACCGGCCCGGCATCCGGCGGCACGAAGACCGGCGCGCCGCCTTGGTCGAGCAGGCGATGCCCGTCCGGGTTCACCAGTTCGCCCGCCGCCGAGGGGGTGAAATGGCCCGCCCGCGTCAGCCGGTTGCCCTGCGGCGTCTCGACCAGGAAGAACCCCTCGCCCTCGATGGCGAAATCGAAACCGCCGCCGGTCCGCTCCGCCTCGCCCTGCGTGAGGTCGATATTGCGCGCCGAGGCCCGCGCCATGGAGAGCGACGGCCCCTCGTCCAGCCGGCGGATATATTCCGAGAACACCACCCCCTCGCGGCGGAAGCCGGTGGTGGCGCTGTTGGCGATGTTGTTGGCGATGACCTGAAGCTCGCGCTCCAGCCCGGCCTGGCGGGTCAGCGTGGCATAGCCCGAGACGTCCATCTCAGCCTCCGGCGATCTGCGGCACGATGCGGTCGGTGAAGAAGCCGACCAGCGTCGAGGTCATGAAGCTCATCGACACCCAGAACACGATGAGCATGGCGGCGACCTTGGGCACGAAGGTCAGCGTCATCTCCTGCACCGAGGTCAGCGCCTGGAAAAGGCCGATGGTGATGCCGGTGACCAGCGCCACCGTGAGCAGGGGCGCCGAGATCTTCACCGCGATCCACAGTCCCTGCCGCAGGATGTCGAAGATCAACTCGTCGCTCATACCGGCATCCTCAGGATTTCCTGATAGGCCTCGACCACCTTGTCGCGCACCGTCACCGCCGTATCGACGGCGAGTTGCGAGGCGGAAAGCGCCTGCACCAGCGCGTGCGGATCGGCGCCGCCGGTCATTGCGGCGCGGGCGGTCTGTTCGCCCGCCGCGAGGGTGTCGGCGAAGCTTTCGGCGGCGGCGCGCAGCCCGTCGCCGCTGCCGGGTTCGGCGGCGACGGCGGGGCGGGCATGACTGTAGCTTTGCGCGGCGAGCGCGGAACGCACATCCATTCTGGATCTCCTTATCTGCGCAGGAGGTCGAACAGGCTCTGCGTCATCTTCCGCGCCTGGTCGAACATCCTGAGATTGGCCTCGTAACTGCGCTGCGCCTCGCGGGCGTCAGCGATCTCCACCACCAGATCGACATTCGATCCGTCGTAATGGCCGCTTTCATCGGCGAGCGGATGGCCCGGATCGAAGATCCGCTCCGGCTCCCGCCGGTCGAGCCGCACCGGCCCGGCCTCCACCCCGTCCACCGTCTCGCGGAAGCCGACCAGCTTGCGGCGGTAGCCGGGGGTATCGGCATTGGCGATATTCTCCGAGACATGGCGCAGCCGCATCGACTGCGCCTCCATGCCCCGGGCGGCCTGAGAGAGGGATGCGAACAGATCCATCGCTCACCTCCGCCCGAGACTGGCGCGCAGGATGTCGGAGGCGTTGCGATAGATCGCCAGCGCCATCTCATGCTGCTGCTGCACCTCGACCGCCGCCACCATCTCGGATTCCAGCGACACCGTATTGCCGTTGGGCGAGGCGGCGCTGCGGCTGTGACGCGCCACCGCCTCGGCGCCGGACGCCTCGCCCGGTGCCAGATGGCCCGGCCGGGTCGCGCGCAGCCCCTCCGGCGCCTCATAGACCTCGGCGAAAGGCGGCAGGTCGCGCGCCTTGAAACCGGGCGTGTCGGCATTGGCGATATTGCGCGCGATCTCGCCCTGCCGCGCCCCGGCATGGGCCGCCATCGCCTGCGCCATTCGAACCAGTTCGAGTTTTTCAAACATCGGGGCTTCTCCCTCGATCACCTTCACCAAGGCTTAAGGGTGATTCCTTTAGAAACGGTAAGCAGGGAACGAAAAGGGAATCCGATGGGCGAAATCTTCGAGGAGTTGCTGGCGGAGATCGGCGCGATCCGCGTCGCCTGCCGGGTCGGCCGGGTGAGCGACATCGCGCGCGGCACGCTGCACGTCACCGGGCTGGAGGGGGCGGGGCTGGGCGACCGGGTGCTGATCCGGGGCGCGGGCGGCGCATCGGGGGGCGAGATCCTGCGGCTCGCCCGCGACGGCGCCACCATCCTGCCCGACACCCCGCCCGAGGGGGTGAAGATCGGCGACGCGGTGGACCTGCTCGGCCCCGCCACCATCGCGCCGCATGACGGCTGGATCGGCCGGATCGTCGATCCCTATGGCCAGCCGCTCGACGGAAGGCCGCTGCTGCGCGGGGCGGACAGCCGGCCGCTGCGCGCGCCGGCCCCGGCGGCGGCCTCGCGCCGGGCGATGGGGGGGCGGCTCCGCACCGGCTCGGCGGCTTTCGACACGCTGCTGCCCTTGGTGCGCGGCCAGCGGATCGGCCTCTTCGCCGGATCGGGCGTCGGCAAATCCTCGCTGCTCGCGCGTTTCGCGCGGGGGGTGGAGGCGGATGTGGTGGTGATCGCGCTGATCGGCGAACGCGGGCGCGAGCTGCGCGACTTCACGGAAAAGGTGCTGGGGCCGCGCGGCATGGCGCGCTCGGTCGTGGTGGCGGCGACCTCGGACCTCTCGCCGCTGACCCGCCGCCGCTGCGCCTGGGCGGCGATGGCGGTGGCCGAGCATTTCCGCGACCAGGGGCTGCATGTGCTGCTTCTCGCCGATTCGATCACCCGCTTCGCCGAGGCGCATCGCGAGGTGGCGCTGGCCTCGGGGGAAGAGGGCAACATGCGCGGCTATCCCCCTTCGGTCGCCCATGCGATCATGGCGCTGGCCGAGCGCGCCGGGCCGGGGCCGGAAGGCGCGGGCGACATCACGGCGGTGCTCTCGGTGCTGGTCGCCGGCTCCGACATGGAGGAGCCGGTGGCCGACATCCTGCGCGGCGTGCTGGACGGCCATGTGGTGATGGATCGCCGCATCGCCGAACGCGGCCGCTTCCCGGCGATCGACCTGCTGCGCTCGGTCTCGCGCAGCCTGCCGGAGGCGGCGACGGAGGCCGAGAACGCGCTGATCGGCGAGGCGCGCCGGCTGCTCGGCGCCTGGGACCGGGCGGAGATGATGATCCAGGCCGGGCTCTACGCCAACGGCTCCGACCCGGTGGTGGATCGGGCGATCAAGGTCTGGCCGGCGCTCGACGCCTTTCTGGCCGAGGAATCGGAGGGGGTCGCGGCGAGCTTCGAGCGGCTCGCCGCATGCCTGGCATGAGGTCAGGCCACGATCCGCTGCGGCCGGGTCAGCGCCTCGGGGCGCAGCACGGCGTCGAGCCGCTCCTTCGCCATCAGGCCCTTTTCCAGCACCAGCTCATAGACCCCGCGCCCGCTGCGATGCGCCTCCAGCGCCACCTCGGTCGCGGCGGCATAGCCGATATAGGGGTTGAGCGCGGTGACGATGCCGATGGAGCGTTCGACCGTCTCGCGCAGCCGGTCGTGATTGGCGGTGATGCCGCGCACGCAATGCGCCTCCAGCGTGCCGCAGGCGGCGATCAGATGCGAGACGGAGCGGAACAGGCTGTAGGCGATGACCGGCTCGAAGGCGTTCAGTTGCAACTGGCCGCCCTCGGCCGCCATGGTGATCGTCACGTCATTGCCGATCACCTCGAAGGCGACCTGATTGACCACTTCGGGGATGACCGGGTTCACCTTGCCCGGCATGATCGACGATCCGGCCTGCCTTGCGGGCAGGTTGATCTCGGCGAACCCGGCGCGCGGGCCGGAGGAGAGCAGGCGCAGGTCGTTGCAGGTCTTCGACAGCTTCACCGCCACCCGCTTCAGCACGCCCGAGACCTGCACGAAGGCGCCGCAATCCTGCGTCGCCTCGACCAGATCGGGGGCGGTGAGCACCGGAATGCCGGTGATCTCGGCCAGCCGCGCGCGGACGCGCTCGGCATAGTCCGGATGGGCGGTGATGCCGGTGCCGATGGCGGTGGCGCCGAGGTTGATCTCGCGGATCAGTTGCGCGGCCTCGGCCAGCCGGGCCTCGTCCTCGCCCAGCATGACGGCGAAGGCGTTGAATTCCTGCCCCAGCGTCATCGGAACCGCTTCCTGCAACTGGGTGCGGCCCATCTTCAGCACATCGGCGAACTCCGCCGCCTTTTCGGCGAAGGCGCCGCGCAGCGTGGCCATGGCGCCGATCAGCCGGTGCAGCCCGGCCCAGGCGGCCAGCCGCAACGCGGTCGGATAAACATCGTTCGTGCTCTGGCTCAGATTCACATGCTCGTTCGGATGCAGGTGGCGATATTCGCCGCGCGGATGGCCCAGCAGCTCCAGCGCGCGATTGGCGATCACCTCATTGGCGTTCATGTTGGTCGAGGTGCCGGCGCCGCCCTGGATCTGGTCGACCACGAACTGGTCGTGCAGCGCGCCGTCGCGGATCTCGATACAGGCCGCCACGATGGCGTCGCGCCGCGCGGCATCCAGCAGGCCGAGATCGGCATTGGCCAGCGCCGCCGCCTGTTTGATCGCGGCCAGCGCCGCCACCAGATCGGGCACCTGCCCGACGATCTGGCCGGAGATCGGGAAATTCTCCACCGCGCGGAGGGTATGCACCCCCCAATAGGCGGCGGCGGGCACCTCGCGGTCGCCCAGAAGATCGTGTTCGATACGGGTCATGCTCATCTTCGCCTCGCGCATGGGTCAGCCCTCCGCTGCCGGGCGGGGCCATGCTGTTTCCGAATGGGGTTGGATCGGAGCCGCGTGATTTGCCGGCCCTTGTCAGCGATTTACGCCTGCGGTTCGGGGCGCGCCAATGCCAATGCAGGCTGGGTTATTCCGGTTTCGCATAACCTTCGGCGAGCCGCCCGGCCGCCGCCCAGACCCGGCTGGTCAGCGCCCGCGCCCGCGCGGCATTGCGGTAGAGCCGGATTTCCATCGGCAATTCGGGGGCCACCACCTCCAGCCGCCCGGCCGCGATGTCGCCGATCACCAGCCCGCGCGGCAGCCAGACGATGCCATGCCCCTCCACCGCCATGCTCTTCATCGCCTCGGCCATGGAGGATTCGTTGGTATGGGTGACATAGGCCGCCGGCGCGCCGGGCTGGGCCTGCGCGATCCGCGCCAGCGCGCCGAGGAAGGAGCCGCGCGAATAGGCGAGCAGCGGCATCCGCTCGCCCCAGAGCGCGACACGCCCCGGCCGGGCGACGGCGACGAGGCTGTCCTGCCCGACCACCAGATGCGGATAGGCGTCCGGTTCCAGCGGGATACGGACCTGCGGGTGGTGGAAGGTGAGGAAGAAGTCGTAGCCGCCCTCGGTCAGCGCGGCGAGGCAGCGGTCGAAATTCTCGGGCTTCAGGCGGCTCGCCACCGGGCCGACCGCCTCCTGCAATTCCATCAGCCAATGCGGCAGGAAGGTGACGGTCAGGCTGTGGAGCGCGGTGAGCGAGATTTCCGGCCCGCCCTGCCGGGCGCGGCTGCGGAATTCGGCGCGGCGGGCCTGGATCATGCGCACCGCCTCCTCAGCGGTTTCGCGGAAGGCGCGGCCCTCCTCGGTCAGCGCCACCGGATAGCTGTCGCGGCTGAGCAGTTCGGCCCCGAGCCAGTCTTCCAGCGCGCGGATGCGGCGGCTGAAGGCGGATTGGGTCACCCCCCGGATTTCCGCCGAACGCGAGAAGCTGTGCGTTTCGGCAAGGCTCAGGAAATCCTCCAGCCATTTGAAATCCATTCCCGCCCTCCCCGGCTGGCGGGACCATAGCGCCAGCCGGAGGCGGCGCCAATATGGCGGCTCGACAGGAGGATAGGCGAAAACGGGCACCGTCTTGCGTATCGTCACCGCCGCCCGCCGGCTGGCGGCTCACCGCTTCCGGGCATACCCTCCCCTCGCCCACCCATGTCCGCGGCAGGTCGGGAAGCCGGCGTCTCAGTCCTGATAGCCCGTCCCCTGCGCCGCGCGCAGGGTGTCGCGCGGCGACAGGCCGAAACGCGCGCGATAGCTTTCGGCGAAGCGGCCGAAATGCGCGAAGCCCCAGCGCAGCGCCACCTCGGTGACGGTGGTGCCGGGGCCGGCGGCGATCAGGTCGGCATGGGCGCGCATCAGCCGCCGGTCGCGCCAGAACCCGAGCGGGGTCGCGCCGCGATGCTGGCGGAAGGCGAGTTGCAGGTTGCGCGCGCTGGTGCCGGCGGCGGCGGCGACATCCTCCAGCGTGATCGGCTGGTCGAGATGGGCCTCGATGAAGGTCTCGGCCAGCCGCAGATGGCGCGGGCGCGGCACCGGGCGGCCGCGGCCGAGATGCGGCGCGTAATCGTGGCAATGCGCCTCCAGCAGGCCCGACAGCAGGGTCTCCTCCATCTGCCGCGCCATCAGCCCCTGCCCCAGCGGCGCGAGGCCGGCATCCGCCTCGGCCACCAGCCAGAGCACCAGCCGCCGCAGCGCCGCCCCCGGCCCGCGCGTCAGGTCGAGCGGGCCGCGAAAGGTCACCGGCGCCTCGGCCCCCGCCCCGATCTGGCGCGAGAGATGCGCCTGCAAGGCGGCGCGGTCGATGCGCAGCAACACCTGCCGCGTGCCCTCTTCCCAGATCATCCGGGTCGGGCGGTGCGGGTTCAGCACCGCGGCGCGGCCGGGATCGCTGACATAGCTGTCCGGGCCGTTGGTGATCGCCGCCGCGCCGCAAAGCGGGATCTGCACCAGATAGAAGTCGCGCAACTCGCCCGGCGCGATCATGGTCTTGGCGCCGTATTCGATATAGTTCAGCGACAGCCGCTCGCCCGGCAGATGATGCTGGCGCGCCGCGAAACCGCCGCGCACCACATCCAGCCGGTGATCGCAGAACACGCGCGCCACCCTGTCCCGCGCCTCGTCGAGATCGCGGGTTTCAAACAGCATATGCGCGGCCAAGGGCCGCGAGCCGGCTTCGGTCATCGCGCGCCTCCCGCGCGCAGGGTAACACGCGAATCGTCCGGCCGCGCGCCGCGCCCCATGATTTTTTCGTTTCCCGGATAGCGCGCGCCTTTCGCGGATAGCGCCGCCGCCCGGCCTGCCGGACGCTTGGAAAAATTCCAGACGACAGGGAGACGCCCATGCGCGGATTGCAGGGAAAGACCGCCATCATACCCGGTGGCGCCACGAAGATCGGTCAGGCCGTGGTGGCGCGGCTGCGCGAGGGGGGTTGCCGGGTGATGGTGGCCGATCTGGCGGAGACCGGGCCGGAGGCCGATGACCTCGGCTATCGCCGCTGCGACCTGCGCAGCGATGCCGAGATCGCCGCGCTGGTCGCCGCGACGCGCGACCGTTTCGGCCGCATCGACTTTCTGGTCAATGTGGCCTGTTCCTATCTCGACCACGGCGCCGACAGCACGCGGGCGGAATGGCTGGAGGCGCTGGAGGTGAATCTGGTCGGCTCGGTCATGCTGATGCAGGCGGCGCGGGCGGATCTGGCGCGGAACAAGGGCGCGATCGTCAATTTCGGCTCGATCTCGGCGCGGGTGGCGCAGACCGGACGCTGGCTCTATCCGGTGTCGAAGGCGGCGATCCTGCAACTGACCCGCAATCAGGCGATGGATCTGGCGCCCGAGGGGATCCGGGTGAACGCGGTCAGCCCCGGCTGGACCTGGTCGAACATCATGGACCAGCTCACCGGCGGCGACCGGGCGAAGACCGATGCGGTGGCGGCCCCGTTCCACCTGCCCGGCCGCGTCGGCGACCCGGAGGAGGTGGCCTCCGCCGTGGCCTTCCTGCTGTCGGACGAGGCGAGCTTCATCACCGGCACCGATATTCGCGTCGATGGCGGCTACACCGCCATGGGGCCGGAACAGGCGGTGCCGGCGATCCCCAAACTCATGGAATGACCGGACGGCACCGCCGGCCGGATAATCGCATGGAATTGAAAACAGGGAAAACGGACATGAGAAAGATCACCATCGTCGGGGGCGGACAATCCGGGCTGCAACTCGGGATCGGGCTGTTGCAGGCCGGGTATCAGGTGCGGGTGGTGCAGAACCGCACCGCCGAGGACATGGCGCGGGGCCGCGTGCTGTCGAGCCAGTGCATGTTCAGCAATGCCGTGCAGCACGAGCGCGATCTGGGCATCGACTTCTGGTCCGGCACCTGCCCGCCGGTCGAGGGGATTTCCTTCGCGGTGCCCGCCCCCGACGGACAGGGCAAGGTGGTGGACTGGGCGGGCCGGCTGGAGCGCAACGCCTGGTCGGTGGACCAGCGGGTGAAGATCCCGCGCTGGATGGCGGAATTCGCACGGCTCGGCGGGCAGATGGTCATCGCCGACGCGGGCATCGCGGAGCTGGAACTCTATACCCGCAGCGACGATCTGGTCATCGTCGCCTCGGGCAAGGGCGAGATCGGCAAGCTGTTCGAGCGCGACGCGGCGAAATCGCCCTATGACAAGCCGATGCGGGCGCTGGCGCTGACCTATGTGACCGGCATGACCCCGCGCCCGGACCATTCGGCGGTCTGCTTCAACCTGATCCCGGGCGTGGGCGAGTATTTCGTCTTTCCGGCGCTGACCACCACCGGCCCCTGCGAGATCATGGTCTTCGAGGGGATCCCCGGCGGCCCGATGGATTGCTGGGCCGAGGCGAAGACGCCGGAGCAGCATCTGGCGGTCTCGAAGCGCATCCTCGACACGTTCCTGCCCTGGGAGGCCGAGCGCTGCCGCGACATCGCGCTGACCGACGAGAACGGCATTCTCGCCGGCCGCTTCGCGCCGACGGTGCGGCATCCGGTGGCCACGCTGCCCTCCGGGCGCAAGGTGCTGGGGCTGGGCGATGCGGTCTGCCTGAACGACCCGATCACCGGGCAGGGATCGAACAACGCGGCCAAGGCGGCGGCGGTCTATCTGAAGCGCATCCTCGCCCATGGCGCGCAGCCCTTCGACGCCGCCTGGATGCAGGGCACCTTCGACGCCTATTGGGATTACGCGCAATGGGTGGTGAGCTGGACCAACATGATGCTGCAACCGCCGCCGCCCTTCGTGCTGGAGATCATGGGCACCGCCTGCGTCGAGCCGCGCCTGGCGCACCGCATCGCCAACGCTTTCGACGATCCGCGCGATTTCTTCCCGTGGTTCGCCGATCCGCAGGCCGCCGGGGCCTATCTGGCCGAGCTGAGGGCCGCGTGATGGGCGTGATCGACCCCGCCGCGTTCCGCAGCGCGATGGGCCGGTTTCCCGGCGCGGTGACCATCGTCACCACAACGACCGGCGAGGGGCGGCGGGGCATCACCGCCACCGCCGTCTGTTCGGTGACCGCCGATCCGCCGAGCGTGCTGGTCTGCCTCAACCGCGCCACCGGCACCCGCGCGGCGGTGGGCGAGACCGGGCGGTTCAACGTGAACCTGCTGGCCGAGGCCGACAGCCCGCTCGCCCTGCGCTTCGCCGGGACGGGCGGCGTGACGGGGGCCGCGAAATTCGCGGCGGGCGACTGGCGGGAGGATGGGCGCGGGCTGCCGGTCCTCGCCTCGGCGCGGGTGGCGCTGTCCTGCGAGGTGACGGATACGCTGGAGGCCGGCAGCCATACCATCTTCATCGGCCGGATCAGCGAGATGCGCGACGGCGACGGTCCCGCGCTGCTGTATGAGGGGCGCGGGTTCCACCGCCTGTCGCCCCTGTGAGAAAGGCGCCCCGCGGGGCGCCTTTCCGGTTCAGGCGAAGCTTTTCACCGTCTGGATCGCCCCGTCGAGCGCCTTGCCCTCCTCGTCCTGCAAGGCGGCCTCGCGCAGCCGGCGCGCCCAGTCGGCGGCGTCGGGACGGCCGGCGACCAGCGCGACGCCGGCCAGCGTGCGGTCGAACTTGGAATGGCCGCGCGCATGGGTGTCGGAATAGCCCTTGATGAGACGGCGGCATTTCACCACCTCCACCGCCAGATCGTAATCCAGCCGCAGATAGTCCGCCGCCGTGGCGAGCCAGGCGTCGAGATGCGCCACTTCCTGCGCGTGGCGCAGCGATTTCAGCCGCCAGCGCTTCAGCCCGCCGAGGATATAGAGCATGGCGAAGCTCGGCAGCGTGTCGGTGCGCACCCGGCGGCCCTTGTTGAACCAGCGGTCGAGCCGCGCCATCCAGGCCGGGCTGGCCTGCACCTTGCGGCCGAGACCGGCGGGCAGCATCCCGGCGATCTCTTCCGGCCCCGGATGCATGAACTCGGTCAGGTGCAGCAGGTTGGCGTCCTTAGCGCCCATCTCCTTGCGGATGCGGGCGAACCGCTCGCTGCGGGTCTTGAGGTCGGCCACGCGGATCACGTCGTCATAGGCCATGGCATTGGCGATGTATTTCGCGGCCTCACGCGCGAAGGCATGGCCCTTTTCGGCCCGATCCTGCGGCAGCAGGCTTTCCAGCCGGTCGAGATAGGCCGCGCCATAGGCGAGATCCTGGAACTCCACCACCTTGCGCAGGCCGGGGCCGGCGAGCTCGGCCACCGGGGCGGGCAGCGCCGCGACCCGCGCCACCAGCCGGTCCCATTCGGCGCGCAGCCGGTCGGGCCCCTTCACCTCGGTCCGTTTCGGAGCAAGGGACGGGACGGGCGCGGGTGCTACCCCGGCCTGCGCCGCCTCGAACCCCACGGCGAAGGCGCGCAGCGATGCCTCCACCCCCTTGCCGCCGGCGCGGATCGCCTCTTCGAACGCCTCGCGCGGGAAGGGCAGCGCGCCCGATCCCGCCAGCCCGCCGAAGAGGCTCGCCGAGATCACCGAACCCGCCTTCACCGCCAGCGTCTCGAAATCCGCGAGGATCAGGCGGTGCGCCGCGATCTCGGCCGCCGCGCGCACCTCTTCGGACGAGGCGATGCCGTTGCCCGGCACCATCTTCTCCGACACCGCGAGCGCGCGGTGGGTGGAGGCGATGAGCGTGGTGCGATCCGGCGTGACGAAGCCGCGCAGGATCGCCCGCCCGGCCTCCATCATCTCGGCCGAGATCATCACGTCGACATCCCCGGACGAAGGCGCCAGCGAGAACACCGGCATCGGCCCGCCGGTCCAGGGCGCCATCTCGACATAATAGATCGTGGCGCCGGTGCGCTGCGCCACCCCGGCGACCGAGGTCGCCTGCGCGGCATAGCCGTTGGCGCGGGCCAGATCCTCGATCCAGTTGGTCAGCACGCCGCCGCCCTGCCCGCCCACCGCCAGCACGGCGAGCTTGATGATCTGGCCGAGCGCCGGATCCTGCGGGCGCGGGGTGAAGGTTTCCTGCAAGGTCATGCCACGTCTCCGAAGCTCAGGCGGCGGGCGGCGCGGCGCGATTGCAGCCAGCCGATGACGCGGGCGCGGAAGGCCGCCCAGCGGCTTTCCCAGGCCCCCGGATTATGCACCACATCGGCGCGGTAGAAGCTGGGGCAAAGGACGGCGGCATCCGCCACCTCGCCGCAATTGCCGCAGCCGACGCAGGTCTGGTCGATGCTGGCCACCGGATCGTCGCGCAGCGGATCGTCCAGCGTCTTGAGCGAGAGCGACGGGCAGCCGGACAGCCGGATACAGGCGTGGTCGCCGGTGCAGACCGCCTCGTCCACGCCGAAGCGCGGCGCCTCGACCCGGCGCCCCTCCTTGATCGCCTTGGCGCGCAGCGGTTTCTCGCGCCGCTGGCGGTTGAGCATACATTCGGACGAGGCGACGATGACCTTCGGCCCCTTCTCCGGCGTGGTCAGCGCCTCGATGAACAGGTCGCGCAGTTTCGGCACGTCATAGGTGCGGTTCACCTGCCGCACCCATTTCACGCCGATCCCCTCCACCGCCTTGGTGATCGGGTTGTTGGTGGCCTTGGTCGGGTTCTTCGCCCGGCTCGACAGCACGTCCTGCCCGCCGGTCGCGGCGGAATAGTAGTTGTCCACCACCACCGCCAGCGAATCCGACTTGTTGAACATCATGTTGCCGATCGAGGACGACAACCCGTTATGCCAGAACCCGCCATCGCCGATGAAGGACACCGCCCGCCGCTCGCCGCCGCCGTCGAAGGCCGCGTTGGAGGCCGGGCCGAGGCCGTAGCCCATGGTGGAGCCGCCGATCTCGAAGGGCGGCAGCGACGCGAAGATATGGCAGCCGATGTCGCCGGTGATCTGGAGCTTGCCGGTCTTCTTCTGCGCCAGCTTCATCGCGGCGAAGATCGGCCGCTCCGGGCAGCCGGTGCAGAAGCCCGGCGGGCGGATCGGCACGGTTTTCGACAGGTCCGGGATCGCCGGCGCGGTGAAGTTGGGCGCCCGCACCTGGCCCGGCAGCAGCTCCGGCGCCTCTTCCTTGAAGAAGGCGGTGAGGCCGTCCAGAAGCACCTGCCCGGTATATTCCCCCGCCATCGGCAGCATGTCCTTGCCATGCAGCCGGAGCGGGCTTTTCGCGCGGTAGAGGAAGGTCGAAAGCTGCTGTTCGATGAATTCCGGCTGGCCCTCCTCGATCACCAGGACCGAGCGCTTGCCCTCGCAGAATTCGAGGAACTCCGAGGAGACCAGCGGATAGGTGACGTTCAGCACATAGAGCGGCAGGTCGGTATTGCCATGGATGTCCGACAGGCCGAGGCGCTGGAGCGCGCGGATCAGCCCGTTATACATCCCCCCCTGCACCACGAGGCCGACCGGGCCGTCCTTGCCGAACCGCTCGTTCAACCCGCGTTCGCGGATGAACGCCTCGGCGGCGGGCCAGCGGACATGGATCTTGTCCTGCTCGTGCTTGTAGGTCCAGGGCGGCAGCACGACGCGCTGGAAATCGCTTTGCGGGTTCGACAGCGCGTCGCGCACGGTCAGCGGCGGCCGGCGGTTGTCGCGGGTCTGGAAGCTGCCGGTGACATGGCAGGACCGGATGCGCATAGTCAGCATGACCGGCGTGTTCGACACCTCGGACAGCTCGAACCCGTCGCCCACCGCCTTGACGATGGAGGGCAGGTTGGGGCGCGGATCCAGCAGCCACAATTGCGATTTCATCGCGAAGGCATGGGTGCGCTCCTGCATGATCGAGGAGCCTTCGCCGTAATCCTCGCCCACGATGATGAGCGCGCCGCCATTGACGCCCGAATCGCTCAGGTTCGCCAGCGCGTCGGAGGCGACGTTCACCCCCACCGGCCCCTTGAAGGTCACCGCGCCCCGGATCGGGTAATGCACGCTCGCGGCCAGCATCGCCGCCGCCGCCGCCTCGTTGGCATTGGCCTCGAAACGGACGCCGAGCTCCGTCATCAGCTCCTCGGCATCGGCCAGCACGTCCATCAGGTGCGAGATCGGCGCGCCCTGATAGCCGCCGACATAGCCGACGCCGTTTTCCAGAAGCGCCTTGGTGATGGCAAGAATACCCTCGCCGGTGAAGGTCGCGCCTTCGCCGAGTTTAAGATGTTCCACCTCTGCCTTGAATGACCGCTCGGCCATGGGTCGGGTGCTCCTCAGAATTCGTGTTTACGGATATTGGCCAGCATCTTTTGCAACGTGCCCACGAAGGCGCGCTGCTCGGTTTCCGGGATACCGCGGAACAGCCCGCGTTCGGCGACGGCCAGATGCGGCCAGAGGGTTTCGAAGGCGGCACGGCCGGCTTCGGTGATGAAGACACGGGTGGCGCGGCTGTCCGCCGGATCCGGCTCGCGCCGGATCAGCCCTTCGGCATCGAGCTGGTCGAGCGCGCGCGACAGCGTGCTCTGCTCGATCACGGTATAGACCGAAAGCTCGCGGATCGTCGGGCCCTCGATCACCGAAAGCGCCGCGATGCTGCGCAGCTTGGAGATGGTGAGGCCGAGTTTCGCCGCCTCTTCCCGCAGGCCCGCATTGTAGCGCGCCATGATGCGGTTCATCAGATAGGGCGCGAAGTTGTGCAGCCCGATCTCGCCCAGCCGGCCGGGGATGATGTCCGCCTCCTCCCTCATGCGCCGAGCCTTTTCGCCGCGTTGAAGCCCGAGCCGCCGCCGAGGCCGGGGCCGGGATGGGTGGAGGCGCCGATCTGGTGCAGCCCCTTGACCGGCTGCGCGCCGGGGCTGTGCGCGAAGGGCCGCCAGAGGAAGAACTGGTCGATGGCGCAGGCCCCGCCATAGGGATCGCCGCCCACGAGGTTCATGTTCATCGCGTTCAGGTCTGCCGGGGAATAGGCGCGGCGCGCCAGCTTGATCTGCGCGAAATCCTTGATGTGGCGGGCGAGGATCGCCTCGATCCGGTCGGCGAAGGCTTCGCGGGTGGCCTCGGTCCAGTCCGGGCCGCAGTCGATCTCCCCCGCCGCGTCGCCCTTGATGAGGCGCGGCGCGTCGGGGATTTGCAGCCAGAGCACCGCCTTGCCCTCCGGGCAGCGCGAGGGGTCGAGCCGCGAGGGCTGGCCGACGCAGATCGTCGGGACCGCCGGCAGCAGGCCCCGCTCGGCCTCGTTGGCCGAGCGCGACACGGCGTCGATCCCGTCGCTCAGATGGATCAGCGCCAC
>JBDHSR010000027.1:0-16750 GCA_039808305.1 Gemmobacter sp.
AAGGGAACATATTCGCCGAAGGGCACCAGATGCGCCTTGTCGTAAAGCGCGATCTCGCCGCCCGACGCGCCGATCACGGCGAGGCTGTTATAGGCCGCCGCCCCTTCCAGCCGCTGCACCCCCATCGCAACCGGCACGCCACCCGCCGCCAGCGCCACCCCCGCCACCGCGTCGCCGGCGGGATTGTAGAGATAGGGCAAGGCGGTTTCGGGCCAGATCACCAGATCGGGGCGCGGCAGCGCGGCGGTGAATCCGGTCAGCCGTTGATACAGGATCTCCGCCTGATCGGGGTCCCATTTCAGATGCTGCTCGGCATTGGGCTGCACCAGGCGGAAGGTCGGCCCCGGCGGCGCCGGCTCCGACCCGGCCAGCCGCCAGAGCCCGCCGCCCCAGAGCCCCGCCAGCAGCAGCGCCGCCAGCCCCAGCCCCCTCCGGCCCAGCGCCACCGGCAGCGCCGCCATCAGCAGCGTCAGCAGCGTCAGCCCGTCCGCCCCGATCCAGGCCGCCGCCTGCGCCACCGGCCGGTCGATCCAGACATGGCCGGGCAGCGCCCAGGGAAAGCCGGTCAGCACCACGCCGCGCGACGCCTCCAGCGCCGCCAGCGCCAGCGCGAAGCCGAAAGCCGGCCGCGTCACCCGCGCCGCGATCCAGCCCGCCACCACCCAGAACAGCGCCAGCCCCGCCGCCATGCCCAAGAGCGCGAAGGGCGCCATCCAGCCATAGGTCTCCGGCTCCACCAGGAAGGGCTGCACGATCCAGCTCAGCGCCGCGCCGAAATGGCCGAGGCCCGCCGCCCAGGCCCGCGCCGCCGCCCGTTCCGGCCGCGCCGCCACCTGCCAGAAGATCCCGGCGAAGCCCGCCAGCGCCAGCGGCCAGAGCCCGAGCGGCGCCTGGCCCGCCGCCGCCAGAACCCCCAGCAGGAAGGCCGGGCCGAGATCCGCTACAAGGCGCATGGCTCAGGCGTCGGCCGCCCCGGGCAGCCGCACCCGCAGCCGCTTGATCCGGCGCGGATCGGCATCGACCACCTCGAACTCCACCCCGCTCTCATGCGGCACGATCTCGCCGCGCGCCGGCACCCGGCCGGTGCGCAGGAAGACCAGGCCGCCCAGCGTGTCGATCTCCTCGTCATCCTCGCCGGTGCGCAGCTTCACGCCGATCGCCGCCTCCACCTCGTCGAGCGGCGCGGTGGACTGCATGAGCCAGACGCCGGGGCCCTCCTCCTTCCAGAGATTGCCCTCCTCCTCGTCATGCTCGTCCTCGATCTCGCCGATGACGGTCTCGATCAGGTCCTCGATGGTGACGAGGCCGTCGACCCCGCCATATTCGTCGATCACCAGCGCCATATGCACCCGCTCCTTCTGCATCTTCTGCAAGAGCACGTTGAGCGGCATGGAGGGCGGGGCGTAAAGGATCGGCCGCAGCAGCTTCTTCAGGCTGAACCGCCCGCCGGCGCCGAAGCCGTGCTGCAAGGCCAGATCCTTCAGCAGCACCAGCCCCTGCGGATGATCGAGCGTGCCCTTGTAGACCGGCAGGCGCGAGAAGCCCTGCTTGCGGAACACCTCGACCAACTCGTCCTTGCCGATGTCGAGCGGCACCGCGACGATCTCGACCTTGGGGATGGCCACGTCATCGACGCGCAGCTTGCGCAGATTGGCGATGCCGGGCAGCGGCGCGGCGGTCACCGCCGGAGCCGCGCCCGTGGTCTCGGCCGGCGGATCGGCGGAGGAAAAGGCGGAAAGCAGCCGCCCGAAAAACCCCTTCTGCCCCGCCTCGGGAGACTCGCCCTCCTCGGCGCCCGCCTCCCCGGAAGGGTGCTGCGCCGTCGTCGATCCGTCGTAACTACTGCCCATCGGTCCTTCTGCCCATGTTGCGCCACTGCCCTAATATGGGTCGGCAATGCCGAGCGATGCAAGGATCTGCCGCTCGGCCCCCTCCATCAGCGCGGCGTCCTCGTCATCGACGTGATCGTAGCCGAGCAGATGGAGCATCCCATGGACCAGAAGATGCGTCACATGGTCGCCGAATGGCTTGCCCTGCGCCTCGGCCTCGCGCGCGCAGGTCTCGAAGGCGATGGCGATGTCGCCCAGCTCCGCCGGATCGTCGGGCGCTCCCGGCTCCGGCGGCTCCGGCGCCTCGCCGGAAAACTCCGCGCCGCGCTCCTCGGAAGGCCAGCTCAGCACATTGGTCGGCGCCGCCTTGTCGCGGAACGCGCCGTTCAGTTCGGCGATCCGCGCGTCGTCGCAGCCCATGACCACCGCCTGGAACAAGGCCGGCTCCAGCCCCAGATGCGCCAGCGCCGCCCGCGCCGCCCGCCCGGCCACCGCCTCCAGCCCGAAGGCCGCCCAACGCTCATCCTCGATCACGACATCCACGGTCATGCCGGCCTCATAGCGCCAAACCGCGCGCCCGCAAATCCCTTTCGCGCCGCCCGCGCTCCCACCCGGACCGCATCCCGCATCATTTTCTGTCTCTAAATATCCTCGGGGGTGAGGCCCGGCACGGGCCGAGGGGGCGGAAAGCCCCCTCACGCCGCCAAGGGCCGGGGCGCAGCTTGCGGCAAAGGCGCGACGCCCCCGGCGTCCTCAGCCCTGCGCCTCGCTGCGGTCATAGGCCTCGATGATCCGCGCCACCAACGGGTGACGCACCACGTCCTGCGCGGTGAAGTAGTTGAAGCTGACGCCCTTCACCCCCTTCAGGATGCGCTCCGCATCGGCCAGCCCCGAGGCCACGCCGCGCGGCAGGTCGACCTGGGTGCGGTCGCCGGTGATCACCATGCGCGAGCCCTCGCCCAGCCGGGTGAGGAACATCTTCATCTGCATGGTGGTGGCGTTCTGCGCCTCGTCCAGCACCACGAAGGCGTTGGAAAGCGTCCGCCCGCGCATGAAGGCCAGGGGCGCGATCTCGATGCGCTTTTCCTCCATCAGCTTCTGCACCTGCTTGGCGGGCAGGAAGTCGTTCAGCGCGTCGTAGAGCGGCTGCATATAGGGGTCGACCTTCTCCTTCATGTCGCCGGGCAGGAAGCCGAGCCGCTCGCCCGCCTCCACCGCCGGACGGCTGAGCACGATGCGCTCCACCATGCCGCCGATGAACATGGTGACGCCGACCGCGACGGCCAGATAGGTCTTGCCGGTGCCCGCCGGGCCGATGCCGAAGCCGAGCTCATGGGCGAAGAGGTTCGCCACATAGGCCTTCTGCGCCTCGGTGCGCGGCTCGATGGGTTTCTTGCGGGTGCGCAGCTCGACGCCGCCGGGGGTGAACATCTCGATCTGTTCGCCGCCGCGCGCGGTCTCCGGTGCCGGGTTGCCCATGCGGATCGCCCCTTCGATGTCGCCGGCGCTGATGCCGCGCCCCGCTTCGAGCCGGGCATAAAGCCCCCGCAGCACCGCCGCCGCCTGCTCCCGCGTGCCCTTGTCGCCGATCACCGCCAGCCGGTTGCCCCTTCGGAGGATATGCACCCCCATCTGATGCTCGATCTGCGCGAGGTTGCGGTCGTATTCGCCGCAGAGATCTATCAGGAGCCGGTTGTCGGGAAATTCCAGAAGCGTTTCCACGATGTCCTCGGCACGGGTCGGGGGGGTCAGCGCGCTGATGCCCAAGTGCTGTTCCTTTGCGGCTGGAGGGCTCATGTTCAGGAATCTGCGCCTCGCAGGTCACGGAAACAAGACAAAGCAGCGCGAAATGGTTCCCGAAATCGGTAATCGGCGAAAAAACCGGCAAAACCGCCACAGCCAGCCACAACCCGTTGTGGGATCGTCACGCAAGTCCACCCCATATGGGGCGCTTCTCGGGATCTGGCGAAACGACAAGGGGCCGCGGCGAACCGCGGCCCACGAAATCCGTCATACCGGCGCTTACTGGGTGCGCCGCGCCGCGTAGGGCACATAGTCGCGCAGGCCCGCATCCGGGGTCTGGTAGGTCCGCAGCACGGTGCCCGGCGGATAGTGGTTGTTGCAGACCGGCAGGCCCGAGACCGGATCGAAGCGGCGGCCGGAATAGCCCTCGACGCCATCGTCGATGATCCAGCCCTGGCAGCCATCGGGGTCATAGGCGATGCCGCCGCCGCCCGGCGCCAGCGGCTTGTTGTCGCGGCCGCGGTCCTGTGCGGTGGCGATCACCGTATCGGGGCTCTGGGTATAGGGGCTGACGCCCTCGATGCAGCCGGCCAGTGCCGTGACGCTGAGAAGGGCAAGGCCCGGAAGGAACTTGGTCATGGGGATCACCACCGATAGCAGACGACTTCGACGCGACGATTCTTCTGCATGTTCGCAGCGGAATCGTTCGGCGCGATCGGGTTGCGTTCGCCAAAGCCGATCTCGCGTTCCACCATGGCGCCGACCGACCGCGCCACATCCGCCACCGCCTTGGCGCGGCGCTGCGACAGGCGCATGTTGTATTCGTCCGAGGCGCGGCTGTCGGTATGGCCGTAGACCGCGTAGCCGAAGGCGCCGGCCTGCTGGAAGAACTGTTGCAGATAGGACCGGCCGCTCGCCGTCAGCTTGTGGCTGTCGGTGGCGAAGAGCGTGTCGGTGTTCTGGACGAGGCAGGTGTTGCGCTTGAGGCAGACCGGCTTGCCGGTCTTGGGATTCACGCGGTCGAGCATATAGCCCTCGACGCCGCCATCCGCCCACCAGTGCATGCAGCCGTCATCGTCGACCCATACGCCCCAGTCGATCCTGCCCGCGATCTCGGGGGCGTTCTGGGCGCTGGCCGCACCCGCGAGCCCGACGGATACCGCGAGCCCCCCCAACATCACGCGCACTGCTTTGGAAAAACGTTCCACGTCGCAGCTCCCCTCGTTCACCAGATGACCCAATATTATTATGTCGAGCAATGACTTCACTCAAATGCGATGTAAAGCGAAATGTATGGGTGGGCCGGAGATCCACCCACCAACTGTTGCGTCAACATATCTTTTGGCGCAGGAATCGGATCTTTGGCGACGTTACGGAAACGGCCGGCTCAGGCGGCGATTCTCTCGCCGGCCAGAGAGTTGGGCGCCGAGGCGGTGATCCTGACCCGGACCAGATCGCCCGGCCGGCCGGTGGAATCGGCCACATGCACGGCGTGGAGGTGGTCGGACTTGCCGACCATCTGCCCCGGCAGCCGCCCCGCCTTCTCGTAAAGCACGCCGACCTCGCGCCCCACCATCGCCTCCTGCGCGGCGCGCTGCTGGGCGGTGATCAGCGCCTGCAATTCGTGCAGCCGGGCGTCGGCCAGATCGGCCGGCAGTTCCGGCTTCTCCGCCGCCGGGGTGCCGGGGCGGGCGGAATACTTGAAGCTGAAGGCGGCGCCGAAACCCACGGCGCGGATCAGCGCCAGCGTCGCCTCGAAATCCGCGTCGGTCTCGCCGGGGAAGGCCACGATGAAATCCGAGCTGAGCAGGATGTCGGGCCGCGCCGCGCGGATACGCTCGACCAGCCGCAGATAGTGCTCGGCGGTATGCTTGCGGTTCATCGCCTTCAGGATGCGGTCCGATCCCGATTGCACCGGCAGATGCAGATAGGGCATGAGCTGCGGCACCTCGCCATGCGCCGCGACAAGATCGTCGTCCATGTCATTGGGATGGCTGGTGGTATAGCGGATACGCTCCAGCCCCTCGACCTCCGCCATCTCGCGGATCAGCCGGCCGAGGCTCCAGGCGCCGCCCTCGCCCGCGCCGTGATAGCCGTTGACGTTCTGGCCCAGGAGCGTGATCTCGCGCACCCCGCGCGCGACCAGATCGCGCGCCTCGGCCAGCAGCCGGGCGGCGGGGCGGCTGACCTCGGCGCCGCGGGTATAGGGCACCACGCAGAAGGCGCAGAACTTGTCGCAGCCCTCCTGCACGGTGAGGAAGGCGGTCGGCCCGCGCAGCGCCTTGCGCGCCGGCAGATGCTCGAACTTGTCCTCCTCGGGGAAATCGGTGTCGATGACCTTGCCCTTCGCCTCCACCATCTGCGGCAGGCGGTGATAGCTCTGCGGGCCGACCACCAGATCGACCAGCGGCATCCGCTTCAGGATCTCCTCGCCCTCGGCCTGGGCCACGCAGCCGGCGACGCCGATCTTGAGATCGGGCTTGGCGAGTTTCAGCGGGCGCAGCCGGCCGAGATCGGAATAGACCTTCTCCGCCGCCTTCTCGCGGATGTGGCAGGTGTTGAGCAGCACCATGTCGGCCTCTTCGGCGCTTTCGGTGGTGACATAGCCCTTCGCCCCCAGCGCCTCGGCCATGCGCTGGCTGTCATAGACGTTCATCTGGCAGCCATAGGTCTTGATGAACAGCTTCTTCGGCGCGGCGTCGGTCATGGCGGTTTTCCTGCGGATGAATGCGCCTTCTACCGAAAAGCCCTTGCCCGCGCAACGCATCGGCTTGCATTGCCCTGCGCCTTGGCGGATTCTGCGCGGCAAAAGGCTATCGGCAGGCAGGGCGGATGCGTTACAGCAGTATCACCGAATTTCGCGCGCAGGGCGACAGGCTGCTGGCCAAGGGGCCGGTCGCGCTGATCTTCGCCGAGGATCCGGTCGAGGTCGACAGCACGATCCTGCACCACCTGAAGACCGGCTTCCGGCTGGTCCTGCTTTTCGCCCATGAGGAGATCGCGGTCGATCCGGCGCTGGAGGAGCGCATCCACCGCATCCGCTACAACGTGCATGACGACGAGGCGATCCCCAACGCGGTCGGCGCGATCAACGCCGCCGCCCCCGAGGGCACCTGGCTCTATTACTGCTTCAACGCCGAATACCTGTTCTTCCCCTTCTGCGAGACCCGCACCGTCCGCGACCTGCTGACCTTCCACACCGAGGAACGCCGCGACGCGATGCTGACCTATGTGATCGACCTCTATGCCGGGGATCTGGAGAAATTCCCCAATGCGGTGAGCCTCCAGGACGCGCATCTCGACCGCTCGGGCTATTACGCGCTCGGCCGCAAGGATCCCGACCGCAACTGGGAGCCGAAGGAACGCCAGCTCGATTTCTTCGGCGGCCTGCGCTGGCGCTTCGAGGAGCATGTGACCTGGAACAAGCGCAAGATCGACCGCATCTCGCTGTTCCGCGCCAAGACCGGGGTGCGGCTGCGGCCGGACTTCACCTTCAGCGACGAGGAATACAACACCTATTCCTGCCCCTGGCACCACAACCTGACCGCCTGCGTCTGTTCCTTCCGCACCGCCAAGGCGCTGAAGAGCAATCCCGGCTCGCGCTACGACATCCACAATTTCCGCTGGCGCAACTCCACCGGGTTCCAGTGGAACAGCCAGCAACTGATGGATCTGGGGCTGATGGAACCCGGCCAGTGGTTCTGAGGCCGGTTCCCGGAGCCATCACATCGCCGCAAACGGAAACGCAGCGCATCCGGGGATGCGCTGCGCCTTGAGGCCGAAGCCGGCCGTTACTTGGCGAAGTAGCTGTACTTGCCGTCGTCGCCCTTCTTCCATTCGTACATGATGTAGTCCGGGCGGGTGATGTCGCCCTTCTCGTTGAACGAAAGCTCGCCCAGCACGGTCTGGAACGGGCCGTTGGCCTTCAGCGCCTCGGAGATCGCCATGGTGTCGTTCGACCCCGCGGCGGCGGCGGCGGCGGCAACGGCCTGCACCGCGGCGTAGGAGTAGAGCGTGTAGGCCTCCGGCTCGAAGCCCTCGGCGCGGAAGGTCTCGACCAGGGCTTGCGCTTCGGGGCGCAGGCGCGGATCGGGGGCGAAGGTGTTCATCGTGCCGGCGACCGCGTCGCCGGCGATGGCGGCCAGTTCGTTCGACACGATGCCGTCACCCGACATCAGCGGCGCGGTCAGCCCCTGGTCGGCCATCTGGCGGATCAGAAGGCCCGCCTCGGTGTGCAGGCCGCCGTAATAGACCAGCGTCACGCCGGCTTCCTTCATCTTGGCGATCAGCGCCGAGAAGTCCTTGTCGCCCGCGTTGATGCCTTCATACATCACCTCGGTCACGCCGCCGGTGTTCATCGCCGCCTTGGTCAGGTCGGCAAGGCCCTGGCCGTAGGGCGTCTTGTCATGGACGACGGCGATCTTGGCGTCCTTGTAGTTCGCGGCGATATAGGCGCCGGCGACGTCGCCCTGCTGGTCGTCGCGGCCGCAGGTGCGGAAGGTGTTCCACAGCCCGCGCTCGGTATAGACCGGGTTGGTGGCGGCCGGCGACATCTCCAGGATGCCGTTCTCGGCATAGACTTCCGAGGCCGGGATCGACACGCCCGAGTTGAAGTGGCCGATCACCACCTTCACGCCGTCGGCCACGAACTTGTTGGCCACCGAGACGCCCTGTTTCGGGTCGGACTGGTCGTCGCCCAGCACGATGGAGATCTTTTCGCCGTTCATGCCGCCGGCGGCGTTGATGTCGGCGATCGCCTTTTCCGCGCCTTTCTGGATCTGCGCGCCGAAGGCGGCGTTCGGGCCGGTCAGCGGCGCCCCCACGGCAAAGATGACATCGGCCCAGGCGGTGCCCGCGAGGCCGAAGGTGGCCGCCACGGCAAGGGCCGAAAGGACGGATTTCTTCATTGGAAAACTCCCTGATTGCGCGGAACTTCTCAGAATCGGTCAGCCGCGGGTATTCCGCTCACCACGCCGCTGCGCGCGCCGCCCCCGCGATGCCGGGGCGGCGGAACTCTGTCATTTCGGGGCCCAGCTGAAGGGCGTGGTCTTGCGGTAGAGCCAGTAATACTGCGTCGTCATCTGCCGCGTCCGTGTGAACCGGTATCCCGCATAGGCAAAGAACAGCAGGATGGCGGTATCGACAAGATAATAGTGCGGCGACAGGAACGTCCCGTCGAAAAGCGCGTGATGGATGAAGCGAATTGCCACACCCAGAAGCGCCACATAGGTCGCGAGGACGCGCAGCCCGCTCCAGGATTCCGCCGTCGCGCGCCCGGTCCGCCAGGCCGTCCAGCCGCCCATCACGAAGGTGATGAGCGCGAAGGTCAGGACCGAGCTTTCCTCGTAAAGGATCCCCTGCATCGCTACGCCCTCCCCTTGATCGCCATCGGCATCAGTGGTGCCCCCCTTCCAGATAGGCCGCGCGGACCTCGGGGTTGGACAGCAGCTCCTTGCTCGGCCCCGACATGGTGACCTTGCCGTTCACCAGCACATAGCCCCGGTTCGACAGCTTGAGCGCGGCGAAGGCGTTCTGCTCCACCAGGAAGACCGTCAGCCCCTCCTCGCGGTTCAGCACCCGGATCGCCTCGAAGATCTGCTTGACGATCAGCGGCGCCAGACCCAGCGAGGGCTCGTCCAGCAGCAGGAGCTTCGGCCGCGCCATCAGCGCCCGCGCGATGGAGAGCATCTGCTGCTCGCCCCCCGACAGCGTGCCGCCGCGCTGGTGCTGGCGTTCCTTCAGCCGCGGGAACAGGGTGAAGACCTTCTCCACATCCTCCCTGAAATGCTGCTGTCCGTCGAGGCTCGCCCCCATCTGGAGGTTTTCCAGCACCGTCATGCGCGGGAAGATCCGCCGCCCCTCGGGCGACTGGGCGATGCGGCGGCGCGCGATGAGATGGGTGGGCATCCGCGTGATGTCGTCGCCCTCGAAGATCACCCGGCCGCTGCGGGCCTGCGGCGCGCCGCAGACCGTCATCATCAGGGTGGACTTGCCGGCGCCGTTGGCGCCGATCAGGCAGACGATCTCGCCCTTGCCCACCTCGACATCCACACCGCTCAGCGCGCGGATATTGCCGTAATAGGTCTCGACCCCCTCGACCCGGAGAAGCGCCTCGGTCATGCCCCGGCCTCCTCGGTCGCGTGGATGATTTCGTCCAGCACCTCTTCCACCTCGTCATCCTCGACCCCGAGATAGGCCGCGATGACCTTGGGATCGTTCTTCACCTCGTCGGGCGTGCCGTCGGAAATCTTGATGCCGTATTCCAGCACCACCACATGATCCGAGATCTCCATGACCACCGACATGTCGTGCTCGATCAGGAGCAGCGAGGTGCCGGTCTCGTCGCGGATCGCCCGCAAGAGGGCGTTCAGCTCCAGGCTTTCGCGCGGATTGAGGCCCGCCGCCGGCTCGTCGAGGCAGAGCAGCTCGGGGCCGGTGCACATCGCCCGCGCGATCTCCAGCCGGCGCTGCGCGCCATAGGGCAGATCGCCCGCCGGATCGTCGGCCCGGTCGATCAGCGCGGCCTTTTCCAGCCAGAACTTCGCCTTCTCGATCGCCTCGGCCGAAGCCTGCCGATAGGCCGGAAAGCCCAGGAGCCCCAGCACCGTATAGCCCGAGGCGCGCATCAGCATGTTGTGCTGCGCCACCAGCAGGTTTTCCAGCACCGTGAGGCCGGTGAACAGCCGGATGTTCTGGAAGGTGCGCGCCACCTTCGCCTGATGGTTGATGCGGAAGTCGTTCAGCCGCTCCAGCCGGAATTCCGTGCCGTCGCGCTGGGTCATGGTCAGCATGCCCATCGTCGGCCGGTAGAAGCCGGTCACGCAGTTGAACACGGTGGTCTTGCCCGCGCCGTTCGGCCCGATCAGCGCGGTGATCTCGCCCCGCCGCACGTCGAACGACAGGTCGTTGATGGCCAAGAGGCCGCCGAAGCGCATCGTCAGATGCTCGACCTTCAGGATCACGTCATTGCCCATGGTATCGCCCTGCCCGACCATCAGCCGTGCCCCTCCTTGGTGAAGCTGCCGGAGACCGCCTTGCGTTCGTGCAGGAAGGCCGTGGGCTGGCGGGTGCCGACGAAGCCGCGCGGCTTCAACACCATCACCACCACCATCGCCAGGCCGAAGATCAGCATGCGGTAGAGCTCGGGCGTGAAGGCGTCGCCGAACACCGCCTTGAGGAAGCTCATCTCGCGCAGCAGCTCGGTGCCGCCGATCATCACCGCCGCGGCGACCGCGATGCCGAACAGCGATCCCATGCCGCCGAGAACCACGATGGCGAGGATCACCGCCGATTCGAGGAACACGAAGGATTCGGGCGAGACGAAGCCCTGCCGCGCCCCGAAGAACGCGCCGGCGAAGCCGCCGAACATCGCGCCGATGGAGAAGGCGGTGAGCTTGGTCGTCACCGTGTTGATGCCCAGCGAGCGGCAGGCGATCTCGTCCTCGCGCAGCGCCTCCCAGGCGCGGCCGATCGGCATGGCGCGCAGCCGCATCGAGACATAGGCGGTGACCGCGCAGAGCGCGAGGATCACATAGAACAGGAAGATCTTGTAATAGACCGAGGACATCGGCAGTTCGAACACCTTGGCGAAATTGTTCGGCGCCGAGACGTCGAAGGACCAGATGCCGAAGACCGAGGCCTTGGCGATGCCGGAAATCCCGAAGGTGCCCTTGGTCACCTCGGTCCAGTTGATGAGGACGAGGCGGATGATCTCGCCGAAGGCCAGCGTCACGATGGCCAGATAGTCGCCCCGCAACCGCAGCACCGGAAAGCCGAGGATCACGCCCCAGAAGGCCGACAGGATGCCGGCCAGCGGCAGCAGCACCCAGAACGAGAGGCCGAACTGGCTCGACAGCAGGGCGTAGGAATAGGCGCCGACCGCGTAGAAGGCCACATAGCCCAGGTCGAGCAGCCCGGCGAGGCCGACCACGATGTTCAGCCCCCAGGCCAGCATGACGTAGATCAGGATCTGGATGCCGAAATTGTCGACGAATTTCAGCGAGCCCTGAAGACCGAACAGCGCCACCACCACCGGCGGGAACAGCACCAGCGCCCCGAAGCCGACGATATGCAGGTTGCGCCGGATCAGGCCGGGCGGCGCCGCATCCGCCGCCGGACGGGCGGCCTTCGCCGCCTTGCGCGCGGCGAGCCAGGGCCCGACCGCGACGATCATCAGGAAGCGCCCGACCATCGCCACCGCGACGAAGATGGCCAGAAGCCCCCAGCGCGTCGTCAGCACCAGCTCGTTGCGGATGTTCTGGTCGGTCTTCAGCCCGACATAGAGGACGAACATCCCGAAGCTGATGAGCCCCGCGAAGAACGCCTCGCGCAGCGCCCGGCCGACAAGCCCCCCGGAGGGAGGAGCGGAATTGGTGGAATGCACGGCCATGTCGTCACACCTTCTCGATTTCCGGGCGCCCGAGGATGCCGGAGGGCTTGAAGATCAGCACGACGGCCAGGATCGAGAAGGTCGCCACATCCTTGTAGTCGATGGAGAAATAGGCCGACCACAGCGATTCGATCAGCCCGATCAGCAGCCCGCCCAGCAATGCGCCGGGCAGCGAACCGATCCCGCCCAGCACGGCGGCGGTGAAGGCCTTGACCCCCGGGATGAAGCCGTCCGAGAACACGGTCACGCCGTAATACATCAGATACATCGACCCCGCGACGCCGGCGAGCGCCGCCCCCATCACGAAGGTGATCGAGATGGTGCGGTCCACGTCCACGCCCAGCAGGGCGGCCATCTTGCGGTCCTGCTCGGTGGCGCGCTGCGCCCGGCCCAGCGAGGTGCGGTTCACCACGAACCAGAACACCGCCATCATCGCCACGGTGATCAGCACGATCAGGATCTGCTTGAGCGAGACCGAGATGCCCCAGACGTCGTAGACCTTCGAGACCATGGGCGGGATCGGCTTGTTGCGCGGCCCCTGCGTCACCTGGATGAAGTTCGACAGCACGATCGACATGCCGATGGCGGTGATGAGCGGCGCGAGGCGGAACGAGCCCCTGAGCGGCCGGTAGGCGATCCGCTCGATGGTCCAGTTCCACAGCGATGTCATCACGATGGCGATGGCCATCATCACCACCAGCGCCACCGCCACCGGCACGCTGGCGAAGATCGCGGTCAGGATCAGGAAGGCGATCAGCGCCGCGAAGGCGCCCAGCATGAAGACGTCGCCATGCGCGAAGTTGATCATGCCGATGATCCCGTAGACCATCGTATAGCCGATTGCGATCATGCCGTAGATCGAACCCAGCGTCAGACCGTTGACGGTCTGCTGGATGAAGTACTCCATTCCCTTCTCCCCTGTCTCCGCCCGGATCCCGGACAGTTCCCGATGCGGTTTCCGCGCCGCGCTTCCGCGGCAAGTCCGGTTCCGCCCAGTCGGCCGTTTGCCGGCCGTTGTCTGTTACGCCACCTTGTGCAGCCAAATGCGGGCCGGTCAAGATGCAACCGACCGGAGTATCGGGGCCGGTCATCCGGCTGCCCCTAGGGAAAGCCGCGCGGCGGAACCGGGCACCCGCGCGCCCCGCGCCGTCCGAGCAGGCAGGCGGCCGCGCGCCCCGCCCGACGCGGGACGCGCCCGAAACATCCGTGTTCTCCCCCGCCCTTCCCCCGCGAGGGGCGGCAAAGGGACGCATCCCGCGCCGCCGAAGCCCGGCCCGTTTCCGCCGCGCCTTGCGCCGGGGCCGCGCCGGCAGGGGCCGGAGCCGCGCATTTACCATCGCGCGCCCGGCATATTATGATCGGAACAGCCGACCGATCCCCGCCGGTCCCCAGCCATGGAGAAGCCGCATGAACGACACGCCAGCCGACGCTTCCAGAGCCGTCTTCGAGGGCGAGATCGGCATCCTCGCCCGGCGCCGCATCGAGGCCGGCATCATCGCCCCGATCTACGAGGAACTGCGCGAACGGCTGGGCGAGGAGGTCGCGCAGTCGATCATCGACGCCGCCATCCGCAAGGCCGCGATCGCGGCGGGGCAGGCTTTCGCCGCCAAGACGCCGGGCGGCACCGACCTCCGCACCTTCCAAGACTTGCAGGCGCTCTGGACCCAGGACGACGCGCTGGTCATCAGCGTGGAGAAGGCCACCGACGAGGAGTTCGACTACACCGTCAAACGCTGCCGCTACGCCGAGATGTATCGCGAGATGGGCCTCGGCCATATCGGCCACCTGCTGTCCTGCAACCGCGACTACACGTTTCCGCAGGGCTACAATCCCGACATCCGGCTGGAGCGGACCCAGACGCTGATGGAAGGCTCGCCCTGCTGCGACTTCCGCTACCGCTATGCCAAGCCGACGGAGGAGCCGCGGGGCTGAAACGGAAAGGCGCCCTTGCGGGCGCCTTCGTTCACTGGTCGAGGAAGCTGCGCAGCTTGCGCGAGCGGCTCGGATGTTTCAGCTTCCGCAGCGCCTTGGCCTCGATCTGCCGGATCCGCTCGCGGGTCACGCTGAACTGCTGGCCCACCTCCTCCAGCGTGTGATCGGTGTTCATGCCGATGCCGAAGCGCATCCGCAGCACCCGCTCCTCGCGCGGGGTGAGCGAGGCGAGAACCCGCGTCGTCGTCTCCTTCAGGTTCTCCTGGATCGCCGAATCGAGCGGCAGGATCGCGTTCTTGTCCTCGATGAAATCGCCGAGCTGGCTGTCCTCCTCGTCGCCGATCGGGGTCTCCAGCGAGATCGGCTCCTTGGCGATCTTCATCACCTTGCGGACCTTCTCCAGCGGCATCTGGAGCTTCTCGGCCAGCTCCTCCGGCGTCGGTTCGCGGCCGATCTCGTGCAGCATCTGCCGGCCGGTCCGCACCAGCTTGTTGATGGTCTCGATCATGTGGACCGGGATGCGGATGGTGCGCGCCTGGTCGGCGATGGAGCGGGTGATGGCCTGGCGGATCCACCAGGTCGCATAGGTCGAGAACTTGTAGCCCCGGCGGTATTCGAACTTGTCGACCGCCTTCATCAGGCCGATGTTGCCCTCCTGGATCAGGTCCAGGAATTGCAGCCCGCGATTGGTGTATTTCTTGGCGATGGAGATCACGAGGCGCAGGTTCGCCTCCACCATCTCCTTCTTGGCCTGCCGGGCCTCCTTCTCGCCCTTCTGCACCTGCTGGACGATGCGGCGGAACTCGCTGATGTCGACGCCGACATACTGGCCGATCTGCGCCATGTCGGCCCGCAGATCCTCCAGCTTGTCGCGGCTTTTCTCGACCAGCGTCTGCCAGCCGCGCCCCGGCTTCGCCGCCATGCGGTCGATCCAGTTGGGGTCGAGCTCGTAGCCCTGGTATTCGTCGATGAACTCGCGGCGGTTGATGCGGGCGGCGTCGGCCAGCTTCACCATGCCGGAATTGATCGACATGATGCGCTTGTTGATGCCGTAAAGCTGGTCGATCAGCGCCTCGATCCGGTTGTTGTGCAGGTGAAGCTCGTTCACCAGCTGCACCACCTCGGAGCGCAGCTTCTGATAGGTCGCCTCCTCGGCCGCCGAGAAACGCGCGCCGGTGGTGTTCATCGTCGCGTGCATGCGGCGATCCTGCATCTCCGACAGCGTTTCATAGTCGCGGGCGATGCGCTCCAGCGTCTCCAGCACCTTGGGCCGCAGCGCGTTCTCCATCGCGGCCAGCGACATGTTGGAGCTTTCGTCATCCTCGTCGTCGTCGTCGGCGCGGCTGATCGGATTGCCGTCGGCATCCAGTTCCGGCTCGGCGCTGGAGGACGGGCGCGGGCGCGGCGCGGCGGCGGACATGTCCACCTCCTCCAGCCCGCCCATCTCGTCGTCGCCATCGAGCGAGCGGCCGAAGGTCGCCTCCAGGTCGATCACGTCGCGCAGCAGGATGTCCTCGTTCAGCAGCTCGTCGCGCCAGATCGTGATGGCCTGGAAGGTCAGCGGGCTTTCGCAGAGGCCCGCGATCATGGTGTTGCGGCCGGCCTCGATGCGCTTGGCGATGGCGATCTCGCCCTCGCGGCTGAGCAGCTCCACGCTGCCCATCTCGCGCAGATACATCCGCACCGGATCGTCGGTGCGGTCGAGCGTCTCGGCCGGCCCGCCGGCCAGCGCCACCTCGCGCGAGGTGGAGGCGGTCTCGACCAACTCGCCCCCCGCCTCGGCCTCCTCGGCCTCCTCGCCGTCGACGACGTTGATGCCCATCTCGGAGAGCATCGCCATCACGTCCTCGATCTGCTCGGACGACGCCTGCTCCGGCGGCAGCGCCGCGTTGAGCTGATCATAGGTGATGTAGCCGCGTTCGCGCGCATCGGCGATCATGCGCTTCACGGCGGCCTGGCTCATGTCGAGCGAGACATCGGCCTCCTGATCCTCGGGCTTGCCGTCGTCGGTGTCTTTGACCATGGGAACTCCTCGGGGGCCGTCGGGGGCCGAAGTCGGGACGGACCGAATCACCCGGCCCGGGTTACGAATCAAACCTGCGAATCACGGAAGGGCAAGGGGGGCAGCGCACGCCCCCCGGCCCGGCCGCGCAACATTCTATTGCCGCGCCTTGCCGCCGCGGGTGAAATCTATGCTCGCCCAGGTCTTCTGGGCGTGATCGAGTTCCTCCCGGTCCAGCTCGACGCCATTGGGCGCGATGACGCCCTCGGCACGGGTGGCCTCCGGCCCCTTCTCGGCCTCGGCCCGCGCGCGGGCGGCCTGGCTGACGCGCCATGTCAGGCCCTCGTCGGCCAGCCCCTCTATATCCTCCTCGGCCTCGCGCAATTCCTGCTCGGCGCCCCAATGGGCCTCCAGCTTGGCGAATTCCATCTCCAGGCATTTCTCGGCGCTGTCGGCGTCGGCCCGGCGGATATGCGGCTGGATGCGGATCTGGGGATGGTCCAGCAGGGTTTCAAGGGCGGCTCCGGCGGCGCGGGCCAGCCGTTCGGCGCAGGTCTCCGGGTCGGGATCATGGGCATGGGTCAGCACGACCTGCCGCAGATGCACATGGGTCTCGTCCGCCAGCACCATGCGCTCCACCTGCGCCTCGTGCCGGTCGATCAGGCGCGGATGCAGGCAGAGCGTCGCCAGCACCACCGAGATGCGCAGCGCCACCGTCGCCGCCTCGTCCGGCGCCGAGCCCAGCAGCGAGGCGCGGGTGGTGGCCAGCGGCTCGACCGGCTGGAAGCGCTGGCCGCGCGGCCCGGCGCGGCCCGGCTGGCCGAAGGCGCGGCCCTCGGCGCGGGCGGGGCGGCG
>JBDHSR010000028.1:0-16672 GCA_039808305.1 Gemmobacter sp.
GGCGCGGTGTTCCACAGCCCCGCCATGCCCCAGAGGCGCATGGTGATGACCAGTTGCGCCTCGGTCAGCATCTGGCCGGTCTGGAGGGCCAGACGCAGCGCCTCGAAAGGGGGGATGAACATGATACGCTCCTGCCGCCGGCCGTTACCTATAACACCGGCGCAGCATGGCAGGCTCCGGCGTCACCACAAGCATGACGCTAGGTCAACACATCGAAAGATGTGATCAGCCCACCGCCCCGGACCGGGCGGCGTGAGCGATTCGTTAACCCTCCCGGCGCAATCTGGCGGCAGGACACGAAAGGAGGAGGCCATGGCGAAAGCCCCCGTCGAAGAGGAACTCCGCGCCCTGCGGGCGCTGCTCAACCGGCTTCAGGCACGCGAGGCCGCGCTGTTGCTGGAGCTGGAACAGCCGCCACCGCCGAAACGGGCCGGCTGGCCGATCCGCCGACTGGAGCCGGAGCGCGCGCTGCACTGAACCGGGGTCAACGCGGGACCAGCAGATATTCCCCGCGCGCCCGGTCGAGCCCGGCGATCATCAGCCCCTCGGCGAAGGCGCCGATCAGCGCCCGGCGCATTCCCGCCCGCTCCGCCGCCGCCGCAGCCGGGTCGTCACGCAGCAGCGCCTCGAAATCGCGCGGAATGGCGATACGGCGGGCGGCGGCGGTCTCGGCCGCGGTCAAAGCCGGGCGACCGGCCCGCACCGCCGCCACCCGCGCGGCGCCGACCGTCCAATCCGCCATCAGCCGGTCGGAATCGGTGCCGGCGTTGATCCCCGCCATCTCGCCGTAATAATCCGGCAGATAGGTCGAGACGGTGGCGCCCAGCGTGGCGATGTTGAGGCTGGCATTGGTCAGCCGCACCGGATCGTAGGTCCAGCGGATGAGGGCGATGCCGCGCGCGGCGCACCAATCGTGCTGATACCATTTCAGCCGCGCGCCCAGCTTCAGCCCCCGCGCCGCGGCCCGCACGGCGAGGCGGTGGGAATGCTGCACCTTCGGATCGCCGGTCGGAAAGCCGAAGGCGTAGCCCAGCAGCCGCCCGCCCTCGAAGGCGCCGGCGACCAGCCCGCCCTCGGCCTGGATCACCATCATCAGGTCGGCCGGGTCGGCGGCATCGTCCTGGCCCCAGACATCGCGTTGCAGATCCTCGGCCAGCCGGAACTCCGCCATGCCGCGCAGATCGCGGATCTCCACGCTCATGCGCGGAACTCCCGCCGCTCCAGCGTCACGGTGTCGAGGAAATCGCGGTCCAGCGTGACGCCGATCCCGGCGCCGTGCAGCGGCACCGGCATCATGCCGCCGGCGGTTTCCAGCTTCTGCTCGATGATGTCGCGGTGGAAATAGCGGCTGGCCGAGGACACATCGCCCGGCTTGCGGAAATTCGGCAGGGTGGAGAGGTGGATGTTGTGCGCGCGCCCGATCCCGCCTTCCAGCATTCCGCCGCACCAGACCGGCACGTCGAAGGCCGCGCAAAGGTCATGGATGCGCAGCGATTCGACATAGCCGCCGGACCGCCCCACCTTGATGTTCATCACCCGGCTGGCATCGCTTTGCAGCGCCTTGCGGGCATCGGCCGGGGTGCGGATGCTTTCGTCGAGGCAGAGCGGCGTGCGCAGCCGCTGTTGCAGCACGGCATGGTCGTGGATGTCGTCCCAGGCCAGCGGCTGCTCGATATAATCCAGCGCGAAATCGTCCATCCGCTGCAACAGCGCGGTATCGGCCAGCGTGTAGCAACTGTTCGCATCCACCGTCAGATGCGCCTCGGGGAATTCCGCCCGCACCGCTTGCAGCAGGCCGAGGTCGTGACCCGGCCGCACCTTCAGCTTGATGCGGCGGTAGCCCTGCGCCAGATGCTCGGCCACCCGGCCCAGCGTCGCATCGGCCGGCGCGATGCCGAGCGAGACGCCCACCTCCACCGCCGCCGCGTCGCCGCCGAGCAGCGTCATCAGCGGCAGGTCGAGCGATTTGGCCCAGAGATCCCAGAACGCCATTTCCAGCGTGGCGAGCGTCATCCGGTAGCCGCGCCACGGCTTCATCTCCGCCTGCAACGCCTGCGGATTGGCGAAGCCGCGCCCGACGACCGAAGGCAGCAGCGCCTCCGACAGCAGCGCCATCGCGCCGGGGATCGCCTCGTCGAGGTAATCCGGCAGCGGGTCCATCACCCCCTCGGCATAGCCCTCGATCCCGTCCGCGCGCAGCGTCAGCAGCGGGAAGATCTTGTCGTGCATCGTGCCCGTCGAGATCGTGAAGGGCGTGATGAGCGGCAGCCGCACGAGCCGCAGCTCGGCGCTGTCGATCCGAAGCGGGGTGCGCGTCATGTCTTCTCCCTCAGTCGCGGGCCTCAGCGGCCGGATCATGCTAGGGCATGACAATATTTCTTGCAATATTGACGCGATGAAAGTTTTCGGTCAGCCTTTCCGTCAAACCGGGGGCGGATGTGACGCGAATCGAAGCCGAGCCAGCAGGGATACAGCCGGGGGCGGACCTCCGGCAGCGGCTGGGCGCGAGCCTCGACGGCGCCACCCGGACCGAGGCCGCCATCGCCGCCTATTTCCTGAACAATCTCGACACCCTGCCCTTCGAGACCGCGGCCTCGGTCGCCGCCCGGATCGGGGTTTCCGAAGCCTCGATCGGGCGCTATTGCCGCGCCATCGGCTTCGCGCATTTCAAGGGGCTGAAAGCCTCGCTCCAGGTCGATCTGGGCGACAAGGCCTGGCTGATCGGCGACCGGCTGCGCGATTTCAACGCCCGTTCGCGCGAGGGGACCGAGATGTCGCGCGGGCTGGAGCGCGAGATCGCGGCCATCGTGAAGAATTACGAGACCGCCGCCTCGCCCGCCTTCGCCCGCGCGGCGCAGCGGCTCGCCCATTGCCCGCAGGTCTTCGTCGCCGGCTTCCAGACCGAGCGCGGCCATGCGCAGTTCCTCGCCCACAGCCTGCAATATCTGCGCCCCGGCGTGCAGCTCGCCGATCTCGCCGGCGGGCATTTCGCCGAGGTGCTGCTGAACGCGGGCGACGCCTGTCTGGTGCTGATCGACGGGCGGCGCTATTCGCGGCTGACCCGCGCGCTGGCCGAGGCGGCGCGCGCGGCCGGGGTGCCGGTCACGCTGATCACCGATCCCTATTGCGACTGGGCGCTGGGTCTGGTGGACGAGGTGTTCACCGCCGAGGTCGACCTCAACCAGTTCTGGGACGCGACCTCGACCTTTTCCAGCCTGATCTGCCTGCTGGTCAACGCCGTCTTCAACGAACTCGGGCCGGAGGTGGAGGCGCGGATGACCCGCGTCTCCTCGCTGCACGCCGATTTCATCGGGCATACCGAAACGCCGAAGAAAGGGGGGCGCAGACCCCCCGCATCACCCTGAACCGGATCAACAGAGGAGACACCCATGTTCCACAGGCTCAGCCGCAAGCTTCTGGTCGGCGCCGTATCGGCCTATGCCCTGATGGCGGGCGGGGCGATGGCGCAGGAGATCGTGTTCGTGCTCAACTCCAACGAGGTGGGCGCGCCGACCTACAACCCGATCAAGGCCACCAACCTCAACACCGCGACGCAGCTCATCTTCGACCGGCTGGTCGAGATGGACGCCAATCGCAGCTATCACCCGCATCTCGCCGAAAGCTGGGAAGAGGCGGAGGACGGGATGACCTGGGTCTTCCACCTCAAGCCGGGCGTCACCTTCCACAATGGCGCGCCCTTCACCGCGCAGACGGTGGCCGACTGGCTGCCGCTCTTCAAGGGCACCGAGAACGAATACATGGTGCAGTCGATCGACAAGATCGAGGTGGTGGACGACCACACCGTCAAGCTGCTGATGAAGAACCCCGATCCGAACCTGCTCTACAACCTCGCCTCCAGCTTCATGAGCGTGGTGGAGCCGACAGCGTTCAACGAGCTGGGCGACGATTACGGCGTGACCGAGGTCTACGGCACCGGCCCGTTCCGCATGGAAAGCTTCACGGTGGGGCAGGAAACCGTGCTGGTGCGCAATGACGATTACGCCTGGCCGACGCCGATCACCACCAATCAGGGCCCGGCGAAATTCGACCGCGCCGTGTTCCGCGAGATCCCGGAGGACAGCACCGCCTTCCTCGAACTCAAGACCGGCGGCGTCGACATGCTGCTGAACGTGCCGACCGATTTCCTCGGCGAGTTGGCGAAAGAGCCGAATATCGGCGTGCTGACCCTGCCGGGGCAGGAAGTCTCCTATATGGGGATGAACGTGACCAAGGCGCCGTTCGACGACATCAAGGTGCGCGAGGCGGCGGCGAAGGCGATCAACCAGAAGGAAATCCTCGACAATATCTATAACGGCGTCGGCATGGTGGCCGATACCTTCCTGATCTCGGGCCTGCCGGAATCGCATGTCGCGGACCAGTATCGCATCGGCTACGACCCGGATCGCGCCAATGCGCTGCTCGACGAGGCGGGCTGGGCGAAGGGCGCCGACGGCATCCGCGCCAAGGACGGCCAGCCGCTGAAGATCGAGCTCTGGACCCAATCGGATTCCAGCTTCCGCCGGCTGACCGAGGTGGTGCAGGCGCAACTGAAGGCGGTCGGCATCGACGCCGCGATCTCGACCTTCGACAGCTCGACCATCCGCGACGAATACAAGAAGGACGTGCATCAGGCCGCCGTGCGGTCCTATTTCTGGGACAATGCCGACATCATCGACTGGTTCTTCGGCGGCGACCGGCTGGGCTATCCGAACATCTCGATGTTCAACGATCCCAAGGCCGAGGAGCTGCGCGCCAAGGCGATGACCGGCTCGAAGAACAGCGAGGAGCGCATCCGGAACTTCATCGCCTATCACGAATATGTCCTGTCGCAGTTCCCGTTCAGCCCGATCTACCAGCCGGTGTCGAGCGTGGGCTACAACAAGACCCGCGTGACGGTGCCGGAGAACCTGAAGGCGCCGACCTTCCAGCACCTCGCCATCATGGATATGGAAGCGGTCGAGTGACCTGACGGGACCGGGATCATGCTCGCCTTCACCTTCCGACGCCTGCTGGCGCTGATCCCGGTCTTTCTGGCCGTGTCGCTGATCATCTTCCTGATCCTGCACCTGATCCCCGGCGATCCGGTGGACAACCTGCTGAAGATCGGCGCCTCGGCGAAGCAGCGGGCCGAGATCGAGGCCCGTTACGGTTTGGACAGGCCGCTGCCGGTGCAATATCTCGTCTGGCTCGGCAATCTGGTGCAGGGCGACATGGGCACCGCCATCGTCGGGCGGCGCCCGGTTTCCGCCATCGTGGCGCAGGCGCTGCCGCATTCGCTGCTGCTCGGCGGCTGCGCGCTGCTGTTCTCGTCGGTCATGGGCATCGCGCTCGGCATCGTGGCGGCGCTGAACCGCGACCGCTGGCCGGATCAGGCGATCATGGGGGGCGTGCTGGTCGGCTCCACCATGCCGGGCTTCTGGCTGGGGCTGATGCTGATCCTCGTCTTCGCGGTCTGGCTCGGCTGGTTTCCGGTCTCCGGCGCGCGGGGCTGGTCGAGCCTCGTGCTGCCGGTGCTGACCGTGGGCCTCGGCGGCACGGCGCTGGTGGCGCGGGTCACCCGCATCGCGATGATCGAGGCGAGCCAGCGGGATTTCGTGCTGCTTCTGCATGCCAAGGGCCTGCCGAACTGGCGCATCCAGTTGTTCCATGTGCTGCGCCATGCGCTCATTCCGGTGGTGACCATCCTCGCTTTGCGGATCGGCTGGATTCTCGGCGGATCGGTGACGGTGGAGGTGGTCTTCGCCCGGCCCGGCCTCGGCACCACGCTCATCAAAGCCTTGGGGCAGCACGATTATCCGGTGGTGCAGGCCTGCCTGCTGATGCTGGCCATGGCGGTGATGCTGGGCACGCTGCTGGGCGACATTCTGCAAGCCGCGATGGACCCGCGGGTCAGGACGGCGCTGCGATGAGCACCGCGTTCGCCCCCGTCGCCGCCGCGCTGCGCAGCCCGAAGGGCGCCATCGCCGGCACATGGCTTTTGCTGGTGATCCTCGGCGCGATCCTCGCGCCATGGCTCACCCCCTACGATTACGACGTGCAGAACCTGCCCGGCGCCTTCCAGCCGCCCAATGCGCAGCACTGGCTGGGCACCGACGAATTCGGCCGCGACCTGCTGACCCGGCTGCTTTACGGCGCGCGGACCTCGCTTTCGGTCTCGGCCATCGCCATCGGGATTTCCGTCACCGCCGGGCTGATCCTCGGCGCGGCGGCGGGCTATTTCGGCGGGCGGCTGGACCGGGCGGTGACGGTGGTGGTCGATCTCACCTGGTCCTTCCCGGAGATCCTGGTGGCGCTGATCCTCGTCGCCATCATCGGCCCCGGCGTCACCGGCACGCTGGCCGCGATCGGCGTCGCCTATCTCGCGCAGTTCACCCGGCTGGCGCGGGCGCAGATCATGGCGATCCGGGCGGAAACCTTCGTCGAGGCCGCGCGCAGCCTCGGCGCGTCGGACGCCTTCATCCTGTTCCGCCACCTGATCCCCAACACCCTCTCGCCGGTGCTGGTGGCCGGGATGCTCGCCACCGGCGACGCGATCATCCTGGAGGCGACGCTGGGCTTCTTCGGCCTCGGCGCGCAGCCGCCGACGCCGAGCTGGGGGGCGATGATGTCCTCGGGCACCGCGCAACTGTTCCGCGCGCCGGGCATCATCCTGTTCCCCGGCCTCTGCGTCGCGGTGACGGTGGTGGCGATCAACCTCTATGGCGACGCGCTGGTCCGCGCGCTCGACATCCGCACCCGGCCGAGGACGCATTGATGCTGCTGGAGGTGGAGAACCTTTCCGTCGCCATCGGGCCGGTCAGCCCGCTGGAAGGCGTGGGCTTCGGGCTGGACCGGGGCGAGATCCTCGGGCTGGTGGGCGAGAGCGGGTCGGGCAAGTCGCTGACGGCGCTGGCGGTGACCGGGCTCCTGCCGCTGATCGGCGGGCGGGTCTCGGGCGGTCATGTGCGCTTCGCCGGGCAGGATCTGGCGACGCTCCCGCCGCGCGCCTTGCGGGCGCTGCGCGGCAAGCGCATCGGCTTCGTCACCCAGAACCCGATGACGGCGATGGACCCGGTGCAGCGCATCGGCGCGCAGGTCGACGTGATGTCGCGGCTGCATCTGGGGCTTTCGCCCGCCGCCGCCCGCGCCCGCACGCTGGACCTGCTGACCCGCCTGCGCATCCCCGAGGCGGCGGCGGTCTGCGACGCCTATCCGCATCAGCTTTCGGGCGGCATGAAACAGCGCATCGTCATCGCCATGGCGCTGGCGGCGGAGCCAGAGCTGATCGTGGCCGACGAGCCGACCACCGCGCTCGACGTGACGGTGCAGGCGCAGATCATCCAGCTTCTGGGCGAGGAGGTGAAGCGGCGCGGCCTCGGCCTGCTGCTCATCACCCATGACATGGGCGTGGTGGCGCAGGTCTGCGACCGGGTGGCGGTGCTCTATGCCGGGCGGATCGCCGAGCTCGGCCCGGTGGGCGGCATCTTCGCCCGGCCGGCGCATCCCTATACCCGCGCCCTGATCGACTGCATCCCGCGCGAGGGGATGGCGCCCGGCAGCCTGACCGGCATTCCCGGCGCGGTGCCCTCGGTCGCCGCCTATCCTGCGGGCTGCCGCTTCCATCCGCGCTGCCCGCGCGCCCTGCCGGTCTGCGCCGCGACGGTTCCGGCGCTGACGGGCGGCCATGCCTGCCACAACCCGCTGGAGGGCGCCGATGGCTGAGCCGCTGGTCACGCTGAACGGCCTGTCGCGCCGCTTCGACACACCCGCCGCCTTCGGCCGCCCCGCGCGCTCGATGATGGCGGTGCGCGGCGTGTCGCTGGAGATCCCGCGCGGCGCCACGGTCGGCGTCGTCGGCGAATCCGGCTGCGGCAAATCCACCCTCGCCCGGCTGGTGCTGCGGCTGATCGAGCCGACCGGCGGCACGGTGCGCTTCGACGGCACCGACATCACCGCCCTGCCCGCCCGCGCCCTGCGCCCGCTGCGGCGGCGGATGGCGATGGTGTTCCAGGACCCCTATTCCAGCCTCGATCCGCGGTTCCGCATCTCCGACGTGCTGGCGGAGCCGTTCCGGGCGCAGGGGCTGGCCGTGCCAGCGGGGCGGATCGCCGAGCTGCTGGGCCTTGTCGGCCTGTCGCCCGCCATGGCGGACAGCTATCCGCACCAGCTTTCGGGCGGCCAGCGCCAGCGCCTCGGCATCGCGCGCGCGTTGGCGCTGTCGCCGGATTTCCTGGTGCTGGACGAGCCGACCGCCTCGCTCGACGTGTCGATCCAGGCGCAGATCATCTCGCTCCTGGAACGGCTGCGGGCCGAACTGGGGCTGACCTGCCTGTTCATCAGCCACGATCTCGGCCTCGTGCGCTATTTCTGCTCGTCCATCGTGGTGATGTATCTGGGCTCGGTGGTCGAGGTGCTGGCCGATCCCGCCATGCCGCCGCGCCATCCCTATACCCGCGCGCTGATGGAGAGCTCCTTCGCGCCCGATCCGGCGGCGCGCCGCCTGCTCGCGCCGCTGACCGGCGAGATCCCCTCGCCCTACAACCTGCCGCCGGGCTGCGCCTTCGCCGCGCGCTGCCCCGCCGCCACCGACCTCTGCCGCGGCACCGGCCCCGCCCTCGTCACCGGGGCCGGGGGCCATGCCATCGCCTGCCATCACCCGCTGGAGCCCGCACCATGACCTTCCACGTCCTGACCGCCGAGTTCATCCACGAAAGCAACACCTTCAAGAAGGGCGAGACCGGGCTGCACGCCTTCCGCGTCGATACCCTGCACGAGGGGCAGGCCGGCATCGACCGGCGGGGCGACGCCAATACCGAACTTGCCGGTTTCCTCGACGTGGCGCGCGAGACGGGCTGGACGGTAACGCACGCGATCAGCGCCCATGCCACGCCCGGCGCGCGGGTCAGCTCCGACGCCTACGAGCATATCGCCGGGGTGATCTGCGCCGCCGCGAAAGCCGGGCGGTTCGACGGCATCCTGCTCGGCCTGCACGGCTCCATGGTGCCGGATTTCTGCGACGACGGCGAGGGCGAGCTGCTGCGCCGGTTGCGCGCCATCGTCGGGCCGGATCTGCCCATCGCGGTGACGCTCGACCTGCACGCCATGGTCTCGCCCGCCATGGTGCGCGACGGCGACATCTATGTCAGCTACAAGACCTATCCGCATGTCGACATGCGCGAGACCGCCCGCCATGCCGCCCGCCTGCTCGACGCGGCGATGCGGGGCGCGGTGAAGCCCGCCACGTTGCGCGCGCATCTGCCGATGCTGGACGAGGCGAATGGCGGGCGCACCGACGTGCCGGAGACCGCGGCGCTTTACACCGACGCGCGGAATTTCGAGGCGGAGCCCGGCATCCTCGCCGTCTCGATCAACGCGGGTTTCGCCGAGGCCGACACCACCATCCTCGGGCCGACGGTGCTGGTGACGCATGACACCGCGCTGCCCGGCGCGGCGGCGCGGGCGGCGGAGATCGCCAAGGGCCTCGCCGACCGGATCTGGGAGGGGCGGTTCGCCACCGCCAACACCTTCCTCACGGTGGAGGAGGCCGCCGCCATGGCGAAGGCCGCCGATACCTCCGCCGCGCCCTTCGTCATCGCCGACTACGCCGACAATCCGGGCGCCGGGTCCTATGGCGACGCGACGAACCTGCTGCGCGCCATGCTGGAGGCGGGGATCGGCAATGCCAGCTTCAGCCCGATGATCGACCCCGAGGCCGCCGCCGAATTGCATCGGCACAGGGTCGGCGAGACCGTCACCCTGCCCGTGGGCGGCAAATCCGACCCCGGCTTCGGCGGCGGGCCGCTGACGCTGACCGGCGAGATCGTCCACCTCTCGGATGGCGCATTCACCGGCGATGGCCCGATCATGGGCGGCATCAGCCACACGTTCGGGCCGACCGCCGTTTTCCGCGTCCAGGGCATCGACATCCTGATCGTGACCGAGCCGGAACAGATGCTCGACCAGCAGCAATTGCGCGCCTTCGGCATCGATCCCACACGGAAATCGGTGCTGGCGCTGAAATCCATGCAGCATTTCCGCGCCGCCTTCGAGCCGATCGCCAGCCGCGTCGTGGTCTGCGATTCCGGCGCGCTCGCCACGCCGCAGGCCTGGCGGCGGCCCTACAAGGTGGCGAAACGGCCGATCTTCCCGCTCGACCGGGACATGGAGCGCACGGCCTGACGTAGCGTCAGTGGCGGAATGACGGGGCGATGACGCGGGCGGGCGCAGGATCGGGAAAACACAGGACCGATCAGGACGCCCGCCATGACGCAATGCCTCGACACCCGCAACATGCTCGCCCTCACCGTGTCGGAACAGTTCGACCCGGGCTGCATCAACCTGCTGGACCGCTGGCTGCCGGTCGCCGACTGGATGGCGGCGCGGCTGCGCAGCGGCGAGGACGCCTCCTGCAAGTCCAACGCCTCGCGCATCGGGCCGCGCGTCGCCGGGCGGGACGGGGCGGGGCGCGGGCTTTCCGGCATCAACATGGCCTCGCAGGATTTCCTGTCGCTCGCCTCGCATCCGCGCGTGGTCGCCGCCGCCTCGGTCGCCGGGCGGCGCTTCGGGGTGCATTCCGCCGGAACCGCGGCCGAGATGGGGCTTTCGCCGCTGTCGAAGGCGCTGGAGGAGCGGTTGGCCGATTTCCTCCGGCTGGAGGAGGTGGTGCTGATGCCGAGCGGCTGGGCCGCCGGCTATGGCGCGATCCGTGCGCTGATGCGCGAGGGCGACCATGTGCTGATCGACGCCGAGGCGCATGACTGCCTTCAGGAAGGCGCCGCCGCCTCGGGCGCGATGGTCCACCGGATGCCGCATGGCGCGGTGCAGGCGGTGGCCGACCGGCTGGAACGGCTGCGCGACCAGGAACCGCAGGCGGGCGTGCTGATCGTCACCGAATCGTTCTTCACCCTGTCGGGCGACACGCCAGACCTCCGCGCGCTTCAGGCGCTGGCCCGGCGTCATGCCGCCACGCTGCTGGTCGATGCGGCGCATGATCTCGGCGCGATGGGCCTGACCGGAGGCGGCGCGTTCGAGACGCAGGGGATGCTCGGCCGGGTCGATGTGGTGACCGGCAGCTTCTCCAAGGTCTTCGCCGCGAATGGCGGCTTCGTCGCCTCGAACCATCCGGCGCTGCGGCAGGCGCTGCGCTTCGGATGCGGGCTTTACGGCCAGAGCAACGCGATTTCCCCGGTGCAGGCGGCGGTGGTGCTGACCGCGCTGGAAATCGTCCGCGACGCCGAGGGGCAGGAACGGCGCGACCGGCTGATGCGCAACGCGTTGCGCCTGGGCGCCGGCCTGCAGGCCGAGGGTCTCGCCGTCGAGGGCCAGCCCGGCCCGGTCGTGCCGGTGCGGCTCGGCCCGGTGGCGCGCGCGCGGCGGCTGACGGCCGAGGTGCTGGCGCAGGGCGCGCTGGTCAATCTGGACGAGGAAGAGGCGGGCCTGCGCGCCATCGGCCGCTGGCGGCTGAGGCTGATGGCCGATCATGGCCCGGCCGAGATCGACGATTTCCTCGCCGCGCTGCGCAGCGCCAGACGCCACCTCGCCGAAGAGGACGCGGCGCAGGACGAGATGCAGGCCGGCATGGCCTGATGCGGCCTTTTCACCGCAGGCTCCGGACAACGCTGGACGGACCCCGCCCGCTCCACTATCCCTGAGAAGGGGGAATGGGAGTCCGGGGGAAGTGTGACGCATGGCCGGGGGCTATGGATTCCGCGTCCTTGACAGGTTCTGCCTGTTCCATGACGGGCGCGAGCTTGCCATACGCGGGCAAAAGCAGAAGGCGATCCTCGCCTGGTTCTGCCTGACCGGCGATTCCGGCATCGGGCGCGACCGGCTGGCCGACCTGCTCTGGTCCGAATCGGAACCCGAGAAGGCGCGCGGCTCGTTGCGCAACACGCTGCACATGCTGACGAAAGAGGCCGCGCCGCTCGACCTGTTCGAGGCGGATCGCGGGCAGGTGCGGGCGCGTTTCGCCGATGCCGCCTGCGACGTGCTGCGCGATCTGGCCGCCTTCGACGCGGGGGCGCCGGCCGCGCTGGCCGCGCGCTCCTTCGTCGATGCCGAGACCCGCTTCGGCGCCGATCTCTGGGGGCTGGACCCGGAATTCGACCTGTTCCTGTCGGAACGGCGCGAGGCGTGGCTGGCGCAGATCGGCCAGGCGCTGCGCGAACGGCTGCACACCGCCGCCGGCAAGCCCGAGGCGCGCGTGCTGGCCGAGCGGCTGCGCGAGCTGGAGCCGCAGGACGAAGAGGCCACCCGCGCGCTGATGCGGCTCGACATGGCGGCGGGGAACAAGGCGGCCGCGCTCGACCATTACCGCCGGCTCTGGGAGGTGCTGGACGAGGAATTCGACGTGGAGCCCTCGGCCGAGACGCAGGCCCTCGCGGTCGCGCTGAAGACCGAGGCGCCGCCGCCGCGCAACACGCCCGAGCGGATCACCATCTTCCTGCATCCCTTCGCGCTCGCCACCCTGCCCGAGGAACAGCAGATCCTGATCGCCGCCGTGCAGGCCGAGGTCAGCGCCGCCCTGTTCTCGGTCGAGGACTGGGTGACCATCGAGGCCGGGCCCGGCATGGTGCTGCCCGAACGCGCCGGGCATTACGAGTTGCGCGGCTCGCTTTCGCCGGGGCTGGAGGAGATGCGGCTGATCCTGACGCTGAAGGATCTGGGCAGCGGCGCGATCATCTGGTCCTGGCCGCTTCAGGTGCACCGGGGCGACTGGCAGCGCAATTCCGGCTTCGCGGTGCAGCGCATGGCGATGCGGCTGACCGGCCGGCTGGAGGCGCATTACATCTCGGGCATCGAGGGCTACAGCGACGCCGAGCTTGCGGATTACCGCAAGCTGATGCGGGCGCGCTGGCTGATGCGCGACTGGTCGGCGGAATCCGACATGCGGGCCGAGACGCTGCTGCGCGCGGTGACGGCGGGCGGCGATCTGGGCCTGCGCGCGCGGATCGGGCTGGCGGAGCTGCTCAACAGCCGCGAACTGATCTTCCCCGGCCTCGGCCCCGCCCCGCATGCCGGGGTGCCCGAGGCGCTGGAGATCGGCCGGGCCTGCACCGCCGAGGCGCCGGAGCGCGGCGACGCCTGGCTGGCCTATGCCTGGAGCTCGATCCTGCGGGACGATCCCGACACCGCCGGGCGCGCCGCCGGCGTGGTCGCGGACCTGTCGCAAAGCAATCCGCGCCGCCTGTCGGCCGCCGCCGAGCTGATGGCGCTGAGCGGCCGGCTCGACCGGGCCGGCGTGCTGGCCGAGGCGGCGGCGCGGCTGGATGCCGGGGTGTGCCGGGTCTCCATGGGCTATCGCGTGCCGGTGGCGCTGCTGTCCGGCGATCTGGCCCGGGCGATGGATCTGGCCGAGCGGTCGGACGGCGCGATCCTGTTCACCTTCGCCTATGCCGCCGCCGCCGCCATGCTGGCGGGCGACCGGCGGCGGGCCGAAAGCTTCTGGGCGCGTTTCTCCGCCGATCTGGCGGCGCGCTGGCACGGCAAGGGGCGGCCCGATCCGCTGGCCTGGTTCCTCGCCGCGACCTCGATGCGGCGCGGGCTCGGCCTCGACCGGCTGATCGGACCCTTGGGCGATCTGGCCGATCAGCGGCAGGAGCGGGTGGTGTAATCCCCCACATTGGCCCAGACGAACTGCATCGAGCTCATCTCGCCGCTGAAATAGGGCGCGATATAGGGCATGTTCTCGAACCGGCCCTGCCCGCTGGCATCGAAATCCAGCGCCACCTTCTCCTTCGCGGCGATGTTGTTCTTCTCCGGCAGGCGGATGTTCACATGGTCGGCGGTGTTGTGGAACAGCTTCATGCCGGCGCCGCGCCGGACGTTCTGCACCTCCAGCACATTCTCCACCGCCCAGGTCCCCACCGGATCGGCGGAAGGGTCGTCCGGCCGGGGCGTGAAGGTGACCGCGAAGAAATCGGATTGCACCGGCTCCGTCACCACATCGGGCGAGCGGTTGACCCGGCCCGCCTCGGATTGCAGCGTCTGGTGATGGGTGCGGGCATAATCGGCCAGCATGCCGACGAAGCGCTCCACCGTGGTGGGCCAGACGCTTTCCGGCTCGCGCGACATGGCGATCATGAAGGCGCCGGTGATGGTGAAGCTGATGGTGTTGTATTTCACGTCCGGGAAGGCCGGGGTGTCGGGGGTCGTCATGGCAGGCTCCGCTGTTGGGGTCAGGTGCTGAGGAAACGGATGAGGTCGGGCATGGTGGCCGGCCGGGCGAAATCCGGGCCGGGATCGGGGGCGGCGGGCAGCGCGGCCTCGGCGCGTTCCAGCGCGCCGGCGAGGGTGGAGGACAGGAGCGCCGAACCCAGCGCGCCGAGCCGGGCGCCATTGCCGAACCCGGCCGCCGCCGGGCCGTCGCCGGCCTCGACCAGCACATGCAGGTAAAGCGGCGGGTCGGTCACCACATGGCGCGGCAGGGTCAGGCCGCGGGCGGCGGCCCATCCGGCCAGCATCGCCTGCCGGTCGCGGCGGCGCCACAGCAGCCAGCCCGGATGATGCTTGCGCAGCCGCCCCGCGAAGCGGCGCGCCAGCACGCTCACCCGCTGCAACCCGCCATCGAGGCTGCGGGCGATGTCGCGCAGCGTCAGGTCGTTGTCCGAGGTCACCAGCCCGGAATGGATCTCGATCTCCTCCGGCAGCGCCATATCGGCGGAGAACATGGCGGCGGGGCCGTCATGCAGGGTCAGCGCGCATTGCGGCGGCAACGCGGGATCGAGCGTGAAGAAGCGCCGCCAGTCGATGCGCCAGAAATCCTCGCCCCCCGGCACGGCGCGGCGGGCGCCGATGTCGGGCACCCCATGCAGCAGGTCCGAGACCGTCACCGTCTCGTCGTTGAGCGCATACTGGCTGCGCACCATCCAGTGCCCGAAGCGCAGCACGGCATTGGTCAGCTCCACCGGCATGTCCGGCCCGGCGGCATCGGCCGGCAGGTCGGCAAGGCCCGGCAGGCAGAGGCGCGGCAGATAGTCCTGCCGCAGGATGCGGTGCCAGAGCCGCGCCACCGCCACCCGCGCCCCGGTCAGCGCCGTATCCGGGGCATGCCCGGCCGCCTCCAGCGCCGCCGCGGCGCGGGCGGTATAGGCGATGAACAGCGCGGAAAGCTGCGCGACCATCGGCGTGTCGTCGTTGCGGGTATCCGGCAGCAGCGCCACCGTGCGCCCCTTGCCGGTGACGGGCGGCACCCGCAGCAGATCCGCCGCGAAAAGTGGGAATTTCGGCGAAGGCCGGAACCGGTGCAGCCCGGGCAGCGGCCGGGCATCGGCGATGGGGCCGAACAGCGTCTCCAGATGCAGGGGCAGCGCGCGGCGCAGCGCGGCGGGCTGCGTCACCGGCAGGGTGGCGCCGTTCAGCGGGTAGTCGAACACGCCCTCCGTCGCGGCGCAGAGATCATGCGCCAGAAGCTGACCGAGATAGGTATAACCGGCCGGCACCGTGCCATCCTTCGCGCCTTTCTTGCGCAGCGCTTCGGAAAGCCCGGCAAGATCGCGCATCGAGGCGAGCAGATTGCCCCCGGCCCGGTGCAGCGTCCGCGCCTCGGCCTGATGCGGGCAGCCGAAGCTCCGCCGTCCCCCGGGCAGGGCGGGCGCGGGCAGGCAGGCCGACGCCGGGTCGCGGCGCCATTCGAGATAGGCCGGAAGCGGGGTCGGGTCGGGCGGCATGACGGTTCCTTTCAGCTTTCGGCCAGACTGGCGCATGTTCTGTCAGCGTTGCGTCATTCCGGCGCCTCAGCCCATCAGCGGCCGCGCGCGCGGCCAGTCGGGGCAGACGAAGCGGAGGACCGGCAGACCGGGATCGGGATGGCGCGTGAGATCGGCGAAGCCGTGACGCAGCCCCCGCCGGTCGAGCTCGGCCAGCAGGGCGGGCAGATCGGCGGGCGGCGGCTCGGGGCCGGCCGGGGTGGCGGCGGCCAGCGCGGGGAGGCGCGCCGTCAGGTCCGCCTGCATCCGGTCGCGCCATGGCGCATCGGGGTGGTGCGGCGGGGCGAGCCAGGCCAGTTCGGCCTGCAACGCCTCGCGCAAGGCAGCCTCGGCAGCGGTCGCCGGATCGGGATGGGCGGCGCTGCCCAGCGCCATCCGCCCGCCCGCGCCGTCGTCGCAAAGCGCCAGCCGCACCGAAAGGCCGGGCAGCAGCGGCAAGGCGAACAGCCGGCAGCGCCGATCCTCGCCCCGGCGGTAAAGCGCGTGCTCCGGCGGCTCGGGCAACGCGGTGGCGGCGAGATCACCGGTCCACCACAGCGCCAGCGCCGCGCGTTCGGCCCTTTCGCAGAGGGCGGCGAGGCGGGCGGCCTCCACCGTCTCATGCGCCGCGCAGCCTTCGCTGCCGAGATTGTCCGCGCCCGCCTCGGGCAAGGCGCGGGCGTCGGGGCAGAGCGGCGCGCCATCCGCGCCATAAGCAGGCACCGGCAGGGGATGCGCGCCGGCGCCGATCGACAGGTTCTCGGCGATCTCGCCCAGCGCGCGGGTCCGCGCCGCCTCGGGCGTGGCGCCGGTGCCGGTGCCGAGGGGCGAGAGCGCGGGCAGATCGCCCTCCCAGCGGGCGAAGGCGACATGCAGCCCCGGCGCCCAGGGGGCGGCGAGCAGGGCGATACGGCAGCGGTCGGCGAGGAAGGCGAGCGGCATGGCGGTCCCGGATCAGGTCCGCGCCAGCTTGGCCGCTGTCGCCCGGACGATCAACCGGGGCTTTG
>JBDHSR010000029.1:0-16351 GCA_039808305.1 Gemmobacter sp.
GGCGGGGGTGCTGGCGGTGATGCGCCGCCTCGCGCTGCTGCCGGGCGCCGAGGCGGGGCTGGTGATCTGCGACGCCTCCGGCGCGCTGGTGTTCCGCAAGCCCGCGCCGGGCTTCGCCCCGCCGCGCAGCGGGGCGGCCTGCGCGCTCTGGCCGCTTTACGCCGCGCTCGCCCGCCCGATGACCCCGGCCGCCGCGCGGATCGAGATGGCCGGGCGCAACGGGCTGCGCTTCCACGCCTTCGCCTGGGGCGAGGCGAGCTATCCGCAGGGCCTCGGCGGGGTGGAACTGCGCCAGGCCGCCATGCTGGTGACCCCGCTCGGGCGCGGCGAGGCGGCCGAGATCCGGGTCGGCGCCAGTTGCCGGATCTGCCCCTTGCCCGATTGCCCGGCCCGGCGCGAACCCTCCATCGTCACCGACCGGCCCGACCTGCGGGGCTGAAACGGCGTTTTGACATGGCCGGAATTTCCGCAGATAGTTCCCGGGGGAGAAGGCCAGCCATGGCCCGCATGAGGGAAGGAGCGCGTCCGTGGGGCACCATGCCATGCTCATCGAGGACGAACCCAATATCGCCGAGGCCATCCGCTTCCTGCTCGGCCGCGAGGGCTGGCGGGTGACCACGCTGGGCGACGGTCTGGCGGCCGAGGCCGAGGTGCGCGCGACGCGCCCGGACATCGTGATCCTCGACCTGATGCTGCCCGGCCGCTCGGGGCTGGAGATCCTGACGGCGCTGCGCGCCGATCCGGTCACCGCCGCGCTGCCGGTGATGATGCTGACCGCGCGCGGCCAGGGCCGCGACCGCGAGGCGGCGGAGCGGGCGGGGGCGGATCTCTTCATGGCCAAGCCCTTCTCCAACGCCGAATTCGTCGCCGCCGCGCGGTCGCTGGTGGGCGTGTGAAGCGGCGCGGGCCGGTCTTTCTCGCCCGGCGCGCCTATCGCCAGCGCCGGCTGCGCGACGCGGTGCGGCTGCTGCCGCTGGCGGGCACCTTCCTGTTCCTGCTGCCGATCCTGTGGTCGCAGCCGCAGGGCAATGTCACGGCGACCGACGGCATCTATCTTTTCGTGGTGTGGTTCGTGCTGGTCCTGGGCGCCGCGCTGATGGCGCGGGCGCTCGGCGCCGAGGACGAGCCCGGCGAGCCGCCCGCCTCCGGCAACGGGCCGGGCGGGGGCGCCTGATGCCCTTCAACCTGCTGGTCCTGGCCTGCGTGAGCTATGCCGCGATGCTGTTCCTCGTGGCCTTCGCCGTCGAGCGCCGCGCCGAGCGCGGCGAGGCGCGCTGGCTGCGCTCGCCCCTGGTCTACACGCTGTCGCTGTCGATCTACTGCACCGCCTGGACCTTCTACGGCGCCGTCGGCTACGCCGCGCGCTCGGGGCTGGAATTCGTCACCATCTATCTCGGCCCGACGCTGGTCTTCATCGGCTGGTGGTGGGTGCTGCGCAAGCTGGTGCGGATCGGCCGGCAACAGCGGGTGACCTCGATCGCCGACATGATCTCGGGCCGCTACGGCAAGTCGAACATGCTGGGCGTCATCGTCACGCTGCTGAGCGTCATCGCCGCCACCCCCTATATCGCGCTGCAACTGCAATCGGTGACGCTGAGCTTCGGCGTCTTCGCCGCCGCCGGCAGCGAGGGCTGGGCGCTGCCCGACACCAATTCCACCGCGCTCTGGGTGGCGGGCGGTCTCACGCTGTTCACCATCCTGTTCGGCACCCGCAACCTCGACGCCAACGAACAGCATACCGGCGTCGTCACCGCCATCGCGGTCGAGGCGGTGGTGAAGCTGGTGGCGCTGCTGGCGGTGGGCGTCTTCGTGGTCTGGCTGGTGGCCGACGGCCCGGCCGACATGGTGGAGCGGATCGGGGCCTCTGCCATCGGCCATTGGGATCTGGTGCCCTCGCGCTGGGCCGGGCTCACGTTCCTCTCGGCCGCGGCCGTGCTGACATTGCCGCGCATGTTCCAGGTCGTGGTGGTGGAGAACAGCGACGAGCGTTTCCTGCCCACGGCGAGCTGGGCCTTCCCGCTCTACCTGATGGCGATGAGCCTTTTCGTGGTGCCCATCGCGGTCGTGGGCCTCCAGGTCATGCCCGAGGGCGCCAACCCGGATCTGTTCGTGCTGACGCTGCCTTTGTCGCAGGGCCATGGCGGGCTGGCGATGCTGGCCTTCCTCGGCGGGTTCTCCTCGGCGACCTCGATGGTCATCGTGGCCTCCATCGCGCTGGCCACCATGGTGTCGAACCATATCGTCGTGCCGCTCTGGCTCAGCCTGCGCCCCACGCGCGAGGTGACTGGCGACGTGCGCCGGCTGGTGCTGATGTCGCGCCGCTTCTCCATCGCCGGGGTGCTGGGGCTCGGCTATCTCTATTACTCGCTGTCGGGCGGGTCGTCGGCGCTGGCGGCGATCGGGCTCGTCTCCTTCGTCGGCGTGGCGCAGATGCTGCCGGCCATGCTGGGCGGGGTGTTCTGGCGCGGCGCCACCCGGATCGGCGCCATGGCCGGGGTGCTGATCGGCTTCGCGGTCTGGATCTACACGCTGTTCCTGCCGAGCTTCGGGCCGGGCGCCATCTTCACCGCCGACCTCCTGGCGGCCGGCCCCCTCGGTCTCGGCTGGTTGCGGCCGCAGGCGCTGTTCGGCATCGGGGGCATGGACCCCTTGATGCACGCGCTGTTCTGGAGCCTGGCCTTCAACGTCGCGGCCTTCGTCCTCGGCTCGCTCTTCAGCTTCCCGACGCCGGTGGAGCGGGTGCAGGGCCTCGCCTTCGTCGATGTGTTCGACCCGGAACGGGCCGAGCCGCAGGCCTGGGTGCGCGGCCTCGCCGATGCCGAGGCGCTGCTGGTGCTGGCGCAGCGCATCCTCGGCGACGAGGCGGCGCTCGGCTTCTTCCAGACGCAGGCGCAGGCGCAGGGCAAGGCCGGCTACCTGCCCGATCCGGTGCCCGAATTCCTCGACGCGCTGGAGCGGCGGCTGGCGGGTTCGGTCGGCGCGGCGGCGGCCCATGCCATGATCGCGGAACTGGCGGGCCGGGCGCGGGTGACGGTGGCGGACCTGATGCGCGTCGCCGACGAGACGGCGCAAATCATGGAATATTCCAGCCGCCTCGAAAGCCAGCGCGAGGAACTGACCCGCACCGCCCGCCAGTTGCGCGAGGCGAACGAGAAACTGACCCAGATCTCGGTGCAGAAGGACGCCTTCCTCAGCCAGATCAGCCACGAATTGCGCACCCCGATGACCTCGATCCGGGCGTTTTCCGAGATGCTGAAGGAGGGCGACATGCCGCCCGACATGGCGATGAACTCGGCCCGCATCATCAACGAGGAGGCGATCCGGCTGACCCGGCTGCTCGACGACCTGCTGGATCTGAGCGTGCTGGAGAACGGCACGGTGCAGCTTTCGCTGCGGCTGGCGAGCCTGACCGAACTGCTCGACCGCGCGGTGCGCGCCGCCGCCCAGACCCGGCCCGAGCGCGATTTCACCGTGATCCGCGACCTGCCCGCCGAGGCGCTGTTCATCCGCACCGATCCCGACCGGCTGGCGCAGGTCTGCATCAACCTGATCGCCAATGCCCGCAAATATTGCGACGCCGCGCGGGCCGAGCTGCGCATCGCGGTGCGCCAGCGCGGCGGGCGGGTGATCCTCGATTTCATCGACAACGGCACCGGCATCCCCAAGGACAAGCAGGCGCTGATCTTCGAGAAATTCGCCCGCCTCACCGACCAGACCCGCGCCGGCGGCGCCGGGTTGGGGTTGGCGATCTGCCGCGAGATCATGGTCAATCTGGGCGGCTCGATCAGCTATCTGCCGGGGCAGGGCGGGGCGGCGTTCCGCGTCGTGCTGCCCTTGCAGCTGAAAAAGGCGCCGGAGGGCGAAGCCGCGTAACCTTTCGCTAACGGATCTCTGCCAGAACCGGCTGAGGGGCCGATGCCGGCCCCGGGGACGGGGCAGAAGCGGGTCGGTCTTGGATCAGGGTGTGATCAGACGCAAGCTGGCGGGCGCGCAGGCGGCGCGATTGCCGGAGGGCGGGGCGGAACGGGCCCTGCCGCTGGCGCTGGCGCGCGCCACGCGGGCGAGGCTGGCCTGCGACGCCGAGGCGGTCGGGCTGCGGGCGCATCGCTATTCGCTGGCCGAACTGCTGGACCTGCCGCCGGATCTCGCGCTGATCGCGCTTCTGGAAGGCCCGCGCGAGGCGCAGGGGGTGATGATGATCGGCCCCGAGGTGCTGGCCGCGCTGATCGAGGCGCAGACGCTCGGCCATGTCGCGCCCATGCCCGCCGCGCCGCGCCGGCCGACCCGCACCGACGCCGCCATGGTGGCCGATTGGGTCGACGCGGTGATGACCGATCTGGAGGAGGCGCTTTCCGCCGAGGAGGATCTGGTCTGGACCGACGGCTTCCGCTTCGCCTCGCATCTCGACGAGCCCCGCCCGCTCGGCCTGATGCTGGAGGATGCGCCCTACAAGGTGCTGGCCCTCACCCTGCGCTTCGCCCCGGGGCGCGAGGGGCCGCTGGTGCTGGCGCTTCCGGCGGAGGGGCATGGCCGCCGCCCGCAGCGCGCCGGGGCGCCGCCGCCCGATCCCGAAATCGGCGCGCGGTTCGAGGCGGCGTTCCACGAACAGGTCATGGCGGCCAGCGCCACGGTGGAGGCGGTGCTCTGCCGGCTGAGCCTGCCGCTCGCCGCGCTGCTCGATCTCGCGCCGGGCGACGTGCTGCCCTTGCCCGCCGCGCAACTGGACCGGATCGTGCTGGAGGGGGCGGCCGGGCAGGGCTGCGCCCTCGGCCGGCTCGGCCAGCATCGCGGGATGCGGGCGCTGCGGCTGCTCGCGGCGGAGGCCGCGCCCGCCCCGGTAGTATCGGTCACGTCACCTCCTGCGGTGGAGGCGCCCGACCTGCCGCGGACGGGGACGGGATGAGGGTCCGGCGGCCGGTTGTCTCCGGGGCCCGCCGGTGCTGGGTGAAGCCGAGGGCATCTTTTCGCGGTGGGAGCGCGCGTGGCGGCGGCTTTGCGTGCCGGAGTGCCCGGAGCGGTGCAGGCAGGCCCCGGCCCGGCCGAGGCACATCCCGTGCCGCTCAGCCCTCCGCCGCCTCCAGCGTCGGGCGCAGCCATTCCAGGCTGTAGCCGAACCGGGCGGGGATGGCGATCAGCTCGTCCGCGCTCATCCGGCCGGCATGGGCCAGCGCCCAGACCACCGAGCAGCGGTTGCCCGAGGCGCAATAGGCGAAGACCGGGCCGGGGCTGGTGGCGATGGCCGCCGCCTGGCTGGTCACGTTCTCCTCGGTGATGGCGCCGCCCACCACCGGATTGACGACGAAGGCGAGGCCCGCGGCCTCGGCCGCCGCCCGCATCGCCGCGGCATGCAGCTCCGGCGGGATCTCGCCATCGGGCCGGTTGTCGATCACGGTGACGTAACCGGCGGCGCGGATGGCGGCGAAATCCTCGGGCGCGACTTGCGGCGAGACGGCATAGGTGGGGGTCAGGGCACGGATGTCCATGGGCGGCAACCTTCGGGCGGGCCGCGTGCGGGCGCGGCGGATCAGCGATGGCGCCACCATAGCGGCGCCCCCGCCGGGACGGAAGGCCCGCCGCCGCCCCCCGCGCGGTCAGATGCCGTTCACCGGCACTTTCAGATAGCTCACGCCGTTCTCCTCCGGCTCGGGCATCTGGCCGGCGCGCATGTTCACCTGGAGCGAGGGGATGATGAGCCGGGGCATCGCGAGCGTCGCGTCGCGCGCCTGCCGCATCGCCACGAAGTCCTCGCGCGACCGGCCGGCGCCGACATGCACGTTCAGCGCCTTCTGCGCCCCCACCGTGCTTTCCCAGGCATAGGCGTCGCGCCCCGGCGCCTTGTAGTCGTGCCCCACGAAGATCCGCGTCTCGTCGGGCAGCGACAGGATCTTCTGCACCGAATCATACATCACCTCGGCCGATCCGCCGGGGAAATCGCAGCGCGCCGTGCCGAAATCCGGCATGAAGAGCGTGTCGCCGACAAAGGCCGCGTCGCCGATCACATAGGTCAGGCAGGCCGGGGTGTGGCCCGGCGTGTGCAGCACCCCGGCGCGGAGCTGGCCGATCATGAAGGCGTCGCCGTCGCGGAACAGCCGGTCGAATTGCGAGCCGTCGCGCTGGAAGCGGGTGCCCTCGTTGAAGATCTTGCCGAAGGTCTCCTGCACCGTGGTGATGCGTTCGCCGATGCCGATCCGGCCGCCGAGCGCCTCCTGGAGATAGGGCGCGGCGCTCAGGTGGTCGGCATGGACATGGGTTTCCAGCACCCAGTCCACCCGCAGCCCCGCGTCCCGGATGAAGGCGATCACCGCATCGGCCGAGCGGGTATCGGTGCGGCCCGAGGCGTAGTCGAAGTCGAGCACGCTGTCGATCACCGCGCAGGCGCTGCCCTCGGGCTCGCGCACCACATAGGTGATCGTGTTGGTCGCCTCGTCGAAGAAGGCATGGACGGTGGGGGACAGGGGGACGGACATGGCGGGCCTCGGCGCTGGGATGGTTCCCGATATAGGGGGTGGATCATATATTTCAAGTTTTGAATGTAATGGCCGGCGCAGGTTTGACTTGCATCAAGGCGCCCGCGCCCCAACCTCGGCAAGGTGGCACCGCGAACATGGAGGAGAGGAAATGATCCCTGTATCTGAGCGCAAGGTCCAGCTCGAATCCCGGCTGGCCCAGTTGCAGGCCCGCCTGACCGAGATCGAGGCCGAGCTCGACAGCCACGATTCCCGCGACTGGGAGGATCTGGCGACCGAACGCGAGACCGACGAGGTGCTGGAAGGGATCGGCCTCTCGGGCCAGCAGGAGATCCGCATGATCGAGGCGGCGCTCCAGCGTATCGCCGAAGGGGAATATGGCCATTGCGCGAAATGCGGCGCCCGGATCGCGGAGGAACGGCTGGATGTCGTGCCCTTCACGCCGTTCTGCCGCGCCTGCGCGATCTGAAAAGGAGACGGGTCATGATGCAACCGGAACGGATGGACAATCGCGGGCTGGTCACCCTGCTGGCCGAGATGCAGGCGCTGATGGGCATCCTGCCGGCCAAGGCGATGCCCGCCGCGCGGAGCGCGGCCCCCGAGGCGGAGCAGCGCGCCGACCGCGTGGCGCAGCGCGACGACGACGCGATCGAGGCGGGTTTCGACAACATGCCGGTCTGAGCCGGGCGCTCGCGGGTTGCCAAGCCGCGGTTTCGGCCCTTTACTGGCACGAAACGGGACGAGGGCGGGCATGGCGCAGGCGGTGGTGCGGCAGGAGCGGCGGGGAACGGTCGCGGTTCTGGTGATCGACGCGCCGCCGGTGAATGCGCTGGGCCACGGGTTGCGCCGGGCGCTCTGGCAGGCGGTCGAGACGGCCGATGCCGATCCCGGGGTTTCGGCGATCGTGATCGGCGCGCGCGGGCGCACCTTTCCGGCCGGGGCCGACATCACCGAATTCGACCGCCCGCCGGAGCCGCCCTTCCTGCCGGATCTCTGCGACCGGATCGAGGCTTGCGGCAAGCCGGTCGTCGCCGCGCTGCATGGCACGGCGCTGGGCGGCGGGCTGGAGGTGGCGCTGGCCGCGCATGGCCGGGTGGCGCTGGCCGCGACGCGGATCGGCCTGCCCGAGGTGACGCTGGGCGTGCTGCCGGGCGCTGGCGGCACGCAGCGGCTGCCGCGGCTGATCGGCGCCGAGCAGGCGCTGCGGCTGATGCTGTCGGGCGCGCCGGTTGGCGCGGCCGAAGCGCTGGCGCTGGGCATTCTGGACGCGGTGGTCGAGGACGGGCTGGAGGCGGCAGCGCTGACGCTCGCCGCCGATCTGGCGGCGCGGCCGCTCCGCCGCACGCGCGACCGTCAGGAGGGCATGCGCGACGGCATCGCCTATCACCGCGCGATCGCGGCGGCGCGGGAGCGGGTGGCGGGCCACCGCCTGCCGGGCCCGGCGCGGATCATCGATTGCGTCGAGGCGGCGCAGCTGCTGCCGTTCGAGCAGGGCCTGGCCTTCGAGGCGGCGGCCTTCGCCGATCTCGTCGCCACCGAGGAGGCGGCGGGCCTGCGCCACGCCTTCTTCGCCGAACGCCGCGCCGCGCGCTTCCCCGAGGCGGCGGAGGGGCCGGAGCCCGAGGTGAAGCGGCTGGGCATCCTCGGGGCGCTGGCCGCGGAACTCGCGCTGCCGGCGCTGCGGGCGGGCCTCTCGCTGGTGGTGGTGGAGCCGAACCGGCCCCGGCTGGTCGCCGCGCTGGAGCGGATCGCCTCCGCGCAGGAACAGGCGGTGGCCGAGGGCCAGTTGACGCCGGAGGGGCGCGACGCCGAATGGGCGCGGCTGACCCCGGCGCTCGGGGCGGCGGCGCTGGCCGATTGCGACATCGTGCTGGTGGCCGACCCCGCGCTGCTGGCCGAGGCGGCGGAGGCCACGCCGACGGGCGTGCCGCTCGCGCTTCTCGGCAAGCGGAGCGGGCATCGCGCCGGGCGGGCGGCCGACATGCTGGGCTTCCGCCCGGCTGGGGCGCGGCTCATCGAGATCCTGCCGGGGGCCGAGACCTCGGGCGCCGCGATCCGGGCGGGGCTGGTGCTGGCGCGGCGGCTGGGCTTGCAGCCGCTGCGCGCCGGCGCGCCGGGCGGCATCGCGGTTCGGGTCACCGGGCAGGGCAATCTGGCGGCGCGCCACATGCTCGCGCAGGGCGATCCGGCCGAGGTCATCACGGCCGCCCTGCATCATTACGGGCTGAGCGCGCTGGCGCCGGTGCCGCCGCCGCCGGTCCTGCCGCAGATCGCCCCGGCCGAGGCGGCGCGGATCGGGCTGCGGGTGATGGCCGCCATGGCGAACGAGGGCGCGCGGCTGGTCGGGCAAGGCGTGGCGCTGCGCCCGTCGGACGTGGATTACGCCGCGGTGGCGTCGCGCGCCTTTCCGCGCTGGCTGGGCGGGCCGATGCACTGGGCCGACCGGCGCGGCTTGCTGATCCTGCGCCGCGACCTCGCGCTCTGGGCCGAGGAGGCGCCGGCGCTCTGGACGCCCGCGCCGCTGCTGCTGGAGCTGGCCGCGAAGGGCGGCCATTTCGCCGATCTGGACGGCTGAGCCTCAGGCCAGCAGGATGCCCGACACCACCAGCATCAGCCCCAGCGCCGAGATGCCGAGCGCGCCCATGTTCAGCACCACCACGCGCTGAAGCCGGATCCGCATCTCCTCGTCGCTGGCGGCGTTGCGCCGGGCCTTCATCGCCAGCAGGATGCACCAGATCAGCCCCGCGAGCCCGGCGAGCGCGACCAGCGTTCCGATCAGCACCAGAATTTGCATCCGTCCTCCTTCCCGGATCCGTCCCGATCCGCGATGGCCTGCCCGGCCATTCTCTCTTGCCCGTTGCGGGAATCTGTGCAGCTTGGCTGACCTGACTTGCGGGTTCCGGCGTAACCGAAGCGGCGGGGGGCTGGCAAGGGTGCAAAAGGATGGAGGCCGGGCGGATGGACGAGGCGACGGTGGCGCGGATCGCGCGGGCGCGGGCGGCGATGGCGGCCCTGCCGGAGGCGGGGCTGGATCTGCTGTTCCGCGCCGCCCAGACCCATCACGGCTGGCAGGACCGCCCGGTGCCCGACGATCTGCTGCGCGCGGCGCTCGATCTGGCGAAGATGGGGCCGACCGCCTTCAACCAGCAGCCGCTGCGGGTGATCTTCGTGACCTCGCCCGAGGGCAAGGCGCGGCTCTCGCCGGCGATGAGCCGGGGCAACCACGACAAGACCATGGCCGCGCCGGTCACCGCGATCATGTGCTGCGATCTGGAATTCTGGCGCAACCTGCCGGAGCTCTGGCCCGCCGCCGACGTGCGCGGCTTCTACGACAAGAGCCCCGAGGCGGCGCGGGAAAGCGCCGCGCGCAACGGCACCTTGCAGGCCGGCTATTTCATCCTCGCCGCCCGCGCGCTCGGCCTCGATTGCGGGCCGATGTCGGGCTTCGACCGGGCGAAGGTGGCGGCGGCCTTTCTCCACGGCCGGCCCTGGGAGGTGAACTTCCTGGTCAATCTCGGCTATGGCCTGCCGGAAAAGGTCAATCCGCGCGCCCCGCGCCTGCCGTTCGGGCGGATGGCCGAGATCGTCTGACGCCGGCCTTGATCCGTGCCGGGCCGAAGGATAGGGAAGGGGAAAACCCCGCGACACGAGGCAGAGATGAGCGACCCGACCGATCCCTACAACGTCACCGCCGACGAACTGCGCCAGTTCATCGAGCGTTACGAACAGCTCGAGGCGGAGAAGAAGGACATCACCGAACAGCAGAAAGAGGTGATGGCCGAGGCCAAGGGCCGCGGCTACGACACCAAGGTGATGCGCAAGATCATCGCCCTGCGCAAGCGCAAGGCCGACGACATCGCCGAGGAAGAGGCGATCCTGGAGCTTTACAAGCAGGCGCTCGGCATGGCCTGAGGCGGCTCAGGGCGTGATCACGGTCACGCCCGGCAGCCCGGCGATATAGGCCAGATCGCGCTCGTAGCGCCGGGTCAGCGCCGCGACCGTCTCCTCGGTCCAGTCCGGCAGGTCGAAGCTGAATTCCAGCCGGTCCGGCCGGGCGAACTTGTCCAGAAAGGCCGAGGCGACGCGCCGGCGCTGCTGCATGTTCTGCGGCGGATGGCTGGCGAGATAGGCGCGCATCCGGCGCATCCCGTCCTCGGTCATCAGCGAGTCGAGCAGATCCTCCTCGCCCTCCAGCGCCGGCAGGGCGGGCAGGCCGGCGACGGCGCGCAGCACCTCGGGCCAGATCAGCGGCGTGTCCTCGTCGGCCCAGACGGTGACCGGCACGCCGGGATTGACCTCCAGCAGTTGCAGGATCAGGTCGGACCAGCGCAGCTCCTGCGGATCGGTGCCCTCGATGAACTCGACCCACGGGCGCCCGCGCTGGCGCCGGTGCAGCTCCGGCAGGTAGGTCGCCGGGTTGCGCAGCGCGATATGGAACTCTGCCCCGCAATCGGGGAAGATGTTGCGGATGGTGCGCATCCGCTCGCCGCCGGTGCGGTAGAGCTGGCCCTTCACCGCCCAGGCGGGAAAGGCCAGGAAATTCTCCCAGGACAGCACGAGGCGCAGATCCTCCGCCGCCCCGGCTTCGGTGAACTGCTCCAGCACCCCCGCCGTGATCTCGGGCGTGGCGGGCTGGCCCTTGAGCTGGATGGCGGTGTCGCGGATCAGGTTGCGGTAGCGCGCCGGATCGGGCACCTCGACCCCCTCGCCGGCGAGCAGGGCGGCGTTGCGGAACAGCGTGCGGACGAGGCGGTCGTCATCCGTGCAATGGACGCCGATATGGTAAGCGATGCGCATGGATCCTGCCCGGTTTTCCGTTTTGCCGAGAATATACGGGCTTTTCTGGACAGTTAAACCGCTTTCCTGCTAGTCCGGGCGCATCATGGCCGAACCGACGATCTCCGCCCGCATGCGCCGTCCGCCCGACCGCTGGACCCTGGCGGCGGTGCTGATCGCCGCGCTGGTGCTGGCGCCGATGGCGTCGATCCTGTGGATCGCGCTCAATCCGACCGAGAATATCTGGCCGCATCTGATGGCCACGGTGATGCCGCGCTATCTGGCGACCACGGCGCGGCTGATGCTGGGGGTGGGGGTGCTGACCGCGATCCTCGGCGCGGGCACGGCCTGGCTGGTGGTGATGTACCGCTTCCCGGGCGCGCGCTTCTTCGACAAGGCGCTGTTGTTCCCGCTGGCGATCCCGGCCTATATCGGCGCCTATGCCCTGGTCGATTTCCTCGATTATTCCGGGGCCTTGCAGGTCGCGCTGCGCGGGCTTTTCGGCTGGAGCAGCGCGCAGGACTACTGGTTTCCGCGCGTCAAGACCGAGGCGGGGGCGATTCTGGTGCTGTCCTTCGCCTTCTATCCCTATGTCTATCTGCTGGCCCGCGCCGCCTTCCGCGAGCAGCCCGGCGGTTCCTACGAGGTCGCCCGCGCGCTGGGCGCCGGGCCGTGGGGCGTGTTCCTGCGCATCGGCCTGCCGCTCGCCCGCCCCGCCATCGCGGCCGGCGTGGCGCTGGCGCTGATGGAGACGGTGGCCGATTACGGCACCACCGCGCATTTCGGGGTGCAGACCCTGACCACCGGCATCTTCTCGACCTGGCTCACCTCCGGCAATGCCGGCGGCGCGGCGCAGATCGCGGGCGTGCTGCTTGCGCTCATCATGGTTCTGCTGGGGCTGGAGCGGCTCGGCCGGCGGCGCGCGCGCTTCCACGCCTCGGCGCGGCAGGCGCGGCCGGTGGCGCCGCAGCGCCTGCGCGGCGGGCGCGGCTGGCTGGCGGCGGCGGCCTGCGCGCTGCCCTTCGGCATGGGATTCGTGCTGCCGGTCGCGGTGATGGCGCGTCATGCGATGGGCAAGCCCGCCGCCTTCCTCGCGCCGGGGCTGCTGGAGGCGTTGCGCAACACGCTGCTGGCCGGCGGGATCGCCGCCGGGCTGACGGTCGCTGCGGCGCTGGTACTGGTCTACGGCCTCAGGATGGGCGGGCGGGCGGTGCCGCGCTGGATCCTGCCGGTCACCGCGCTTGGCTATGCCGCGCCGGGGGCGGTGCTGGCGCTGGGCCTGCTGATTCCGCTCGCCGCGTTCGATCACCGGCTGGCGGATGGCTGGCTCGCGCTGACCGGCCACGACCCCGGCCTGATCCTGACCGGCACGGCGGCGGCGCTGGTGCTGGCCTATGTGGTGCGCTTCTTCGGCGTGGCGCAGGGCGCGGTCGATTCCGCCTTCGGGCGCGTCTCGCCCAACTTGCCGCTGGCGGCGCGCGCGCTCGGCCGCTCCGCCGGCGGCGTGCTGCGCGAGGTCTATCTGCCGATGATGCGCGGCTCGGTCGCGACCGCCCTCCTGGTGGTCTTCGTCGATTGCGTGAAGGAGCTGCCCGCAACGCTGCTCCTGCGCCCGTTCAACTACAACACCCTCGCCACCCGTGCCTTCGAGCAGGCGAGCCTCGAACGGATCGGCGAGGCCGCGCCGGCGGCGCTGCTGGTCATGGCGGTCGGTCTCGCCGCCGTGGCGCTGGTGGCGCGCAACGAGGGCTGACCGCTTTGTCGCAGCGCGCGGCTTTCGGCTTTGCCGCGTGCGCGCGATCGGATAGGCAGGGCGCATGGAATACGCGGTCTCCGGTCTGTCGGTCGCGCGCGGCGGTCTCGTCGTGCTGGAGGGGGTGGGCTTCACGCTCCGCCCCGGCCGCGCCATGGTGCTGCGCGGGCCGAACGGCATCGGCAAGACCACGCTTCTGCGCACGCTGGCCGGGCTGCAACCCGCCATCGCCGGCGAGACCCGCCTGCCGCCCGAGGCCATCGCCTATGCCGGCCATGCCGACGGGCTGAAGGCGGTGCTGACGGTGGCGGAGAATCTGGGCTTCTGGGCCGCGATCTACGGCACCGACACCGTGGAGACGGCGCTGGAGCGGATGAACCTGCGCGAGCTGCGCGACCGGCCCGCCGCCAATCTTTCGGCCGGGCAGAAGCGCCGGCTGGGCCTGGCGCGGCTTCTGGTCAGCGGCCGCCCGGTCTGGATGCTGGACGAGCCGACGGTGAGCCTCGATGCGGCCTCCGTCGCGCTGTTCGCCGCCGCGGTGCGGGCGCATCTGGCCGGGGGCGGCTCGGCGCTGATGGCGACCCATATCGACCTCGGGCTGGAAGAGGCCGGGATCCTCGACCTCACCCCCTTCCGCGCGCGGGGGCAGGCCGCCGGCCATGCCCGCCATTTCGACGAGGCTTTCGCATGAAGGCGCTGCTTTTGCGCGACCTCAGGCTGGCGGTGCGGGCGGGCGGCGGCTTCGGCCTCGGCCTCGCCTTCTTCCTGCTGGTCGCGGTGCTGGTGCCGCTCGGCGTCGGGCCGGAAGGCGGGACGCTGGCGAAGATCGCGCCGGGCATCCTCTGGGTCGGCGCGCTGCTCGCCTGCCTTCTGAGCCTCGACCGCATCTTCGCGCTGGATTTCGAGGATGGCACGCTCGACCTGCTCGCCACCGCGCCGATCCCGCTGGAGGGGGCGGTGGCGGTGAAGTCGCTGGCGCATTGGCTGGTGACCGGGCTGCCGCTCACCGCGCTCGCCCCGGTGCTCGGGGTGCTGCTGCACCTGCCGGCGGGGGGGCATGGCTGGCTGATGCTGTCGCTGCTGCTCGGCACGCCGGCGCTGTCGGTGATCGGCACCTTCGGCGCGGCGCTGACCGTCGGGCTGAAGCGCGGCGGGCTGCTGATGAGCCTGCTGGTCCTGCCGCTCTACGTGCCCACCCTGGTCTTCGGCGCCGAGGTGGTGAAGCGCGGCGCCGCCGGCATGGCGGTGGAGACGCCGCTTCTGCTGATGACCGGCATCACGCTTGGTGCTGCGGCGCTGCTGCCCTTCGCCTCGGCGCTTGCCTTGCGCATCAATCTGCGGTGAGAAGACTTGCCGTGAAACCCGTCAGGATCTAGCGAGGCCCCATGTCGCTCTGGGAATATGCCAATCCGAAGAAGTTCATCGAGACGGCGGGCCGCGTCCTGCCGGTGCTCGCGCCGCTGGCGATGCTGGCCATCGCGGGCGGGCTGATCTGGGGCTTCTTCTTCACGCCCGAGGATTACAAGCAGGGCGCGACGGTGAAGATCATCTACCTGCATGTGCCCGCCGCGATGATGGCGATCAATGCCTGGGTGATGATGCTGGTCGCCTCGCTGGTCTGGATCGTGCGCCGCCATCATGTGAGCGCGCTGGCCGCCCGCGCCGCCGCGCCCATCGGGCTGACCTTCACCGCCATCGCGCTGGTGACCGGCGCGCTCTGGGGCCAGCCGATGTGGGGCACCTGGTGGGAATGGGACCCGCGCCTGACCGCCTTCCTGATCCTGTTCCTGTTCTATCTCGGCTATATCGCGCTCTGGCAGGCGGTGGAGAATCCCGACACCGCCGCCGACCTCACCGGCGTTCTCTGCATCGTCGGCTCGGTCTTCGCGGTGCTGAGCCGCTATGCGGTGAATTTCTGGAACCAGGGGCTGCATCAGGGCGCCTCGCTCAGCCTCGACAAGCAGGAGAACGTGTCGGATGTCTACTGGTATCCGCTGCTCCTGTGCATCGCGGGCTTCGTGCTGCTGTTCGTGTCGCTGGTGCTGTTGCGCACCATGACGGAGATCCGCGCCCGCCGGCTGGCGGTGCTGCTGGCGAGGGAGAGGCTGGCATGATGCCCGATCTGGGGAAATACGCCGTTCCGGTGCTGGGCTCCTATGCGGCGGGGCTGGGGTTGCTGGCGGTGCTGGTGGCGCTGTCGGTCTGGCGGTTCCGCCGGATGAAGCGGGCGCTGGACGAGGCCGAGGCGAGGGCGAGGAAGCGCGATGTCTAGATGGTTGATGGCGCTGCCGCCGGTACTCTTCGCGGCGCTGGCCGTGATGTTCTGGTGGGGGATGCAGCGCGACAATCCCGACGAGCTGCCCTCCACCCTGGTCGGCCGCGCCGCCCCGGTGGTGGAGGCGGTGCCCTTGGGCGACCTGCCGCCGCTGACCGACGCGGTGCTGCGCGCGCCCGGGGTGAAGCTGGTGAACTTCTGGGCAAGCTGGTGCGCGCCCTGCCGGGCCGAGCATCCGATGCTGGAGAAGCTGAAGGCCGAGGGTGTGGCGATCCATGGCGTGAACTACAAGGACGATCCGGCGAAGGCGCAGGCGTTTCTGGCGGAACTCGGCAATCCCTATGCGACCATCGGCGCCGACAATGGCCGGATGGCGCTGAACTGGGGTGTCTATGGCGTGCCGGAGACCTTCGTGATCGACGGCGAGGGCAAGGTGCTGCTGCGCTATGCCGGCCCGATCACCGAGCAGGAGCTGGAGAGGGTGATCCGCCCGGCGCTGGCGCAATAGTCACGCCGCCCGCAGGAGCAGGATCAGAAGCGTCGCCCCTGTGGCGGCCAGCGTTGCGCCGCGCAGGCGGAGTGGCGGACGGCTGCGGCGGATCAGCGGCTGCGGCACGAGATCGGGAAAGCGCATCGGCGGGCTCCTCGGTGGGTCTGTACCAGTGTGCCGGATGGAACTTAACGCGAACATAATGCGATGCACCGGGGCGGGGACAGGGTGTTTCGGGCTGGGGAACAGTGCATCCGGGAGAATGGAGCGCATCTGTCTTAACCTGACTTCTCGGTGTGAGCCGCAGGCCCGCCCGGAACAAGGCACACAGTGCCGCCGGGCAGCGCCCGACCGCCCCCTCGGGCGGGCGCTTCGGTGACGTTGGCGCGATGATCGAACATAGGTGGAGCGGCACCATAAAGTGAGGACCATACTCGTTGCAGCGCCCACCCGGCGGCCGGGCGCTGCCCTCTGTTGCGCGGGCTGTTGAGGGGGCTGTCCCGTCGTCCTTCCAAAAGCAGAAGGCCCCGGATCGCTCCGGGGCCTTCGTCTTATCGGCGGACCCGATCAGGCGCGGGCGAGGTTGCGCA
>JBDHSR010000030.1:0-15982 GCA_039808305.1 Gemmobacter sp.
CGGTTCTCGCGCAGGATCTCCCGCATCGCCTGCGGGCCTTCGACGACCGAGCCGTCCGCCAGCACCGCCGCGATGCGCTCATGCGTCTCGAACAGCCGCAGCAGCAGCGCCAGCCGGTCGACGCGCTGCGCCATCCCCTCGAAATCGCGCTGGTGGTAGACGCAGATATTGAGGGCGGGGGGCTGCCCCAGCACCCCGGCGAGGGCGGTGCCGGAGAGGGCGCACCATTCGTCCTCGAACTCCACCTCGGCATCGGGATTGGCGACCCAGCGCATGACCGAGGAGCAATCGGCGATGATGACGCCATAGCTGCCGTCGATCTCCGCCTTGTGGCGCGCGGCCTGTCCGGCCAGCGCGGCGACGATGCGCGGCCCTTCCAGATAGTCGTCGGGATAGGGCTCGGCGCGGAAGGGCCAGGTCCAGGCGTGGAAGCGCGCGCCGGGCTCGGGCCGGGTATTGGGATCGACGATGCAGAGCCAGCTCGCGGCGCGGTTGCCGCCGAGCTGGCGCGCCAGCGCCTCCAGCCCGTCGCGCCGCGCGTCGAGCCGGTAGAGCAGCACATGCTCGCAGCCGGCGCAGGCCGGGGCGGGGGCGAAGATCGCCGCGCGGTCGAGGCCGAGCGTCTCGCAAAGCCGGTCGACGGCGGTGGCCGAGGGTTGCGGCGGGCGGCCGGTGGTCGGGTTGCGGCCGCATTCGATGGCCGAGAGGTAGCTCGCCGACAGCCCGACCGCCTCGGCCAGCCGGCGCAGCGACAGGCCGCGCTCTTTCCGCCGCTGCCGCAGCGCGGCGCCGAAGGCGATCAGCCCGTCCTCCTCCGTGATGTCCTCCGACATGTCCTCGATCCGTTGTCCGGTGGGTGGGCGGAATCGCTACCAGACCCCGATCCGCCGGAAAAGCCCGCTTTTGTGCAGTATACAGTATTGTTGTGGTTGAGGATAGGTCGCGATGCGTGAGCATATCCAATGAATAATGTCATTAATCAAAGGAATATTGGCCATATTTGCCGCTCCCGAACGGATCGAACAATATACTGGACATAATGATCTGTGTGCAGCACAAATGACGGGCGACCCGGCCTCAGCCCGAGTCGCGGGACATCGCCGAGGGAGGAAGGCATGGCAGGACCAGCGCGCGTCGTCGTCGCGGATTTCGAGGAACCGGGATGGGATTACGGGGTGATCCGCTCGCCCTATCACGCGTTCCACCGGGAAAACGGGGCGAAATTCTGTGTCTATAACGGGCGGCTGATGCCGGTCTCGCAGAAGATCGACCGGCTCGACGGCTACCGGGTGCTGCGGCAGGCGGTGGGGCTGTTCGACACCGGCGAACGGCCGATCCAGATCGCGGGGCCGGATGCGGCGGCCTTCTGCAACCGGGTTTTCGCGCGGGAGGTGACGGCCCTCAAGCCCGGCCGCGCCACCTATGGGCTGCTGCTCTATCCGGATGGCGGCATCCTCTGCGACGGCATCCTGATGCGGCTGGCCGAGGACCGCTTCTGGTATGTGCAGGCGGACGGGCCGGTCTATTCGTGGTTCGTCGCCCATGCCGCCGGGCTGGACGTGACGATCGGCGATCCGCGCTCCTGGGTGGCGCAGGTGCAGGGGCCGCGCGCGCTCGACGTGCTGAACGCCGCGCTGGATGCGCCGCTGGCGGGGCCCTTCGGTTATTTCGGCGTCGCAAGCGCGCGGATGGGCGGGCAGGAGGTCATCGTCTCGCGCACCGGCTGGACGGCGGAGATGGGATTCGAGTTCTACACCCTGCCCGACGCGCCGGGCTATGACGGCCCCGCGCTCTGGCGGCATGTGCTGGCGGCGGGCAAGCCCTTCGGGATGGAGGTCTGCGGGCTCGATTCCATGGACATCCGGCGGATCGAGGCGGGGATCATGAACAATGTCTCGGACATGGACGAGACGATGAACCCGTTCCAGGCCGGGCTCGGCGGGTTCATCAGGATGGACGGGGCGGATTTCATCGGCAAGGCGGCCTTGCAGGGCGCGGATCGCGGCGTGCTGGTGCATGGCCTGCGCTGCCCGGACGGCGAGCCGCTGATCGAGGGCGCGCTGCGTGCCGGCGGGCGGGCGATCGGCAAGGTGAGCGCGGCGGCGTGGAGCCCGCTCTACGAGGCCGGGGTGGCGATCGTCCGGCTGGGCAGGGCGGCCGATGTCGGGGCGCAGGACGTGACTGTCGAATGCCGCGACGGGAAGGCGCATCCGGCCAGCATCGTGGCGCTGCCGATGTATGACCCCGAAAAGCGCATCCCGCGCGGGCAGGACAGCGCCATTCCCGAGATCCCGGGCGCCTGAAGCGTTTCCCTTGAAGGGCCGCCCGCGCCGGAGAGCCTCCGGCGCGGGCGCGCGTTTTCGCGGTATCCGGTGGGGACAGGCCGGCGCCTGCCCCGCCCGGCGCGGTCAGAGATACATGTGCCGCACCGTGTCGTCCTCCAGCAAGGCGGCGCAGGTGCCGCTGGCGACGATCTGCCCGCGCACCAGCAGATAGCCGCGATTCGCCACCGACAGCGCCATCTCGGCATTCTGTTCGATCAGCAGCACCGTGGTGCCGCTGTCGCGGATATGGGCGACGATCTCGAAATATTCGTCGATCAGCTTGGGCGAGAGGCCGAGCGAGGGTTCGTCCATCACCACGAGCTGCGGGTCGCCGATCAGCGCGCGGGCCAGCGCCACCATCGCCTGCTCGCCGCCCGACATGGTGCCGGCGCGCTGCCCCAGCCTTTCGCGGATGCGGGGGAACAACTCCGCCATCGCCTCCAGCCGGGTCTCGAACGGCGCGGCGCAGCGGGCGGCGTCGTAGCCGAGCTTCAGGTTCTCGCGCACCGTCAGCGAGGGGAAAAGCCGCCGCCCTTCCGGCACGAAGGCGGCTTGCAGCGCGCCGAGGCGCTCCGGCCCGGTTTCGGCCACGTCGCGGCCGGCGATGCGCACCTGCCCGGCGGTGGGGGAAAGCAGCCCGCAGATCGCCTTGAAGGTGGTGCTTTTCCCCGCGCCGTTCGGGCCGAGCAGGCAGACCATCTCGCCCTTGCGCACCGCCATCGACACCTCGCGCAGCATCGGCACCGGGCCGTAGCTGGTGGAAACCGCGTCCAGTTCAAGCATGATGCGCCGCCTTCTGCCCGAGATACGCCTCTTGCACGCGCGGCATCAGCCGCACGTCGCGGAAATCGCCCTCGGCGATCTTGCGGCCATAGTCGATCACCATCACCCGGTCGGGAAGTGCCGCGACCAACCGCATGTCATGCTCGATGATGAGGAAGGACAGCCCCGGCCGTTCCGCCATCACGCGGCGGATGTCGGCCATCAGCGCGTCGGTATCGCGGTCGTCCATCCCCGAGGAGGGCTCGTCCAGCAGGATCGCCTTCGGGTCGGAGGCCAGCGCGCGGGCGATCTCCAGCCGGCGGCGGTCGGCCTGCGGCAGGCTGCCGGCGAGGGTGTGGCGCCGTTCGAACAGGGTGGTGGAGACCGAGCGCAGCAGCTCCGCCGCCCGCTCCGCCGCCGCGTCCAGTTCGGCCTTCGCCCGGCGCGGGCGCAGGAGCGCGTCGATCACCCCGGCGCGGGTGCGGCTGTGCATCCCGATCACCACATTGTCGAGCACGGTCAGGTCGTTGAACAGCCGGCTCGACTGGAAGGTGCGCGCCACGCCCGCCGCGGCGATGCGATGGGCGGGCAGGCCGGTGATCGGCCGCCCCTCCAGCAGCACGGCGCCGCGGGTCGGGCGGTAGATGCCGGTGATCAGGTTGAAGAAGGTGGATTTCCCGGCGCCGTTCGGCCCGATGATGCACAGCACCTCGGCGGGGGCGAGCGTCAGGTCCACCCCGTCCACGGCCACGAGCCCGCCGAAATTGATCGAGAGATCGCGGGTTTCCAGAAGCGGTCGCGACATCAATGGCCTCCGTAATGGCGCTGGCGTTGCGGGAACAGGCCCTGCGGCCGCAGGATCAGGAACAGGATCACCACGATGCTGACGAAGAGCAGCCGGTAGTCGGAGAACACCCGCAGCTTCTCGGGCAGGAGCGTCAGCAGGAAGGCGCCCACGATCACGCCCAGCGTGTTGTCCATGCCGCCCACGATCACCATGGTCATGATGGTGACCGAGACGATGAAGGTGAAGTTGTCGGGCGAGATATAGGAGATGTAGAAGGCGTAGATCGTGCCGGCGAAGGCGGCGAGGAAGGCGTCCACCGCGAAGGCGAGGATCTTGTACCAGACCACGTTGATGCCCTGGCAACGCGCCGCCAGCTCATCCGCGCGCAGCGCGTTCCAGGCGAGGCCGACCCGGCTGTCGTGCAGCCGCTTGGCCGAGAGGATCGACAGCCCCACCAGCGCCGCCGACAGGTAGTAGAAATTCGCCTGCGCCGGCAGTTTCTGGCCGAGGATCACGATGGGATGGGTGAAGGAATGGCCGAACAGCGTCGGCGCCGGGATGCCCACCAGCCCGTTCGGCCCGCCGGTCCAGCTCAGGTTGTTCAGCAGTTGCTGCACCACGATGCCGAAGGCGATGGTGACCAGCGCCAGATAGCTTTCCCGCGTCCGCATCGAGGGGAACCCCAGCGCGAAGCCGAAGATGGTGGCGACCACGGCGGCGACCGGCAGCGTCAGCCAGAACGACACGCCGAAATGGATGGCGAGCAGCGCCGAGGTATAGGCCCCGATCCCGTAGGAGGCGCCGGTGGCGAAGTTCGGGATATTGGCGCTGCCGAGCTGGAAGTTCAGCGCCAGCGCCAGCACCGCGTAAAGCTGCGACAGGATCAGCAGGTGGAAGGCATAGGCGCTGCCCTGAAGCGCGAAAGGAAAGGCCAGCACCAGCAGGATGCCGAGCGTGGTGGCGCCGCGCCGCGCTTCGCGGAAGGCGGAGACGATGGTCTCCTCGAGCTGCGGACGCAGTTGCAGCGCGGCGAAGATCGCGCCGAGCAGGAGGAAAAGCGCGGTGACGAGCCAGGTCTCGTCGGCCAGCAGCAGCGCGCGCAACAGCACGGCCCCTGCCAGCTCGACCGCGATCACGATGGCGAGGCTGCGCATCCGGGTGGTGTCGGGCATGGCGGCGGTGGAACTCCGGTTCATCGGGTCAGACTTTCTGAAGCACCGGCTTGCCGAGCAGGCCGGAGGGTTTCAGGACGAGAACGAGGATCACCAGCACGAAGATGAAGACGAGGCGGTAGGAGGCGCCGTTGGCCAGCGTCGCCTGTGCCAGCGTGTCGACCCCGGCGATCAGCAGGCTGCCGATGATGGCGCCCTGCATCGAGCCGAGCCCGCCCACCACGGCGGCCGAAAAGCCGATCAGGCCAAGCTGCACGCCGAAATCGAATCGCACGACGCCGGCGTGGCTGGCGAAGAACAGCCCGCCGATGGCGCCGGTGGCCGAGGCGATGAAGAAGGTGACGGCGAAGATCCGGTCGGGGCGGATCGCCATCAGGCGCGCGATCTCGCGATCCTCGGCCACGGCGCGGATGCGCATGCCGATGGGGGTGCGCTGCATCAGCAGGAAGAGCAGCGCCACCATCAGGACCGAGACGGCGACCACGAAGAGGCTGAAGCCCGAGACGGTGAAGCCGCCCAGCGTCACCGGCTGCGACAGGAAGGCGGGGAAGGGCTTGGGGTTGCTGCCCTGCGGGTAGAAGCTGCGGATCAGCTCGCGCACCACCGCGCCGAGCGCCACGGTGGCGACCAGCGCCATCATCGCGGGCGCGGTGCGGAAGCGCCGGATCACCAGCCAGTCGAGCAGGACGCCGAGGCATCCGGTGACCGCGATCGCCACGAGGCAGGCCAGCAGCAGCGCCCACGGCCCCGCCAGCGGCAAGAGGCCCGCGCCCACCACCTGCACCACGGCCAGCGCCACGAAGGGCGCCACCATCGACACGTCGCCATGCGAGAAGTGGATCACGTTCAGCACGCCGAACAGCAGGCTGAAGCCGAGCGCCACCAGCGCATAGATGCTGCCCAGAACGAGCCAGTTGACGATGTGCTGCGCCAGCAAGGCGTCCATCGGTATCTCCCTGGTTGAAGTTGTCGCCGGCCCTTTTCGGGTGTTTCGCCGGTCGTGAGGCTCACAGGGTTAAAGGAAAACCCCGGCCCCGCTGCTTAAGCATTTCTGATCCGCGCGTTCGGAAAATGCGAATTCCAGAGACACCTTAAAAACCGCAGCTTGCCTCGCAGGCCCGGCGACGCCCGTTCCGGCCCCGGCCCCGTCAAGGACATCAGGAACAGGGAGACACCCATGATCAAGACCATCTGGCAGCGCCGCTCGGTGCTCGGCGCGCTCGCCCTCGCGGCTTCGGTGCTGGCGATGCAGGCCGATGCCGCCGACAAGCCGAAGATCAAGCTGGGCTTCATCGGCCCGATCAGCGGCGGCAACGCCCAGCAGGGGCTCGGCGCGCGCAACGGCTTCCTGCTTGCCATCGAACAGGCCAATGCGGGCGATTATCCCTATGAGGTCGAGGGTGTCGTGCTGGACGATGCCTCCGATCCGCAAACCGGCGTCTCGGCCGCGATGAAGCTGGTGAACGACCCCGAGGTGGTGGCGGCGACCGGCCACTGGAACAGCCCGGTGGCGCTGGCGACGATGCCGGTCTTCAACCGCTTCCAGGTGCCGATGATCGTCTGGGGCGCGATCAGCCCGAAGATCACCGAGGCCAACCTGCCCGAGATCACCCGCGTCACCCCGACGCTGGTCACCGAGAATCACCCGCTGGCGCAATGGGCGGCCGGCACGCTCGGCGCGAAGAGGATCGCCATCATCGCCGATACCAGCGATTACGGCGTGGCCAATGCCGACGCCTTCGCGCAGTTCTTCGGTGAGGCGGGCGGCGAGATTTCGGCCAAGGACCTGCTGCCGGCGGGCACCACCGATTTCCGCGCCGTGCTGACCAAGCTTTCGGCCGACAAGCCGGACGCGATCTATTTCGGCGGCGTGATCACCGATGCCGGCATCCTGCGCAAGCAGATGGTGGAGCTCGGCCTCGATGTGCCGATGATCGGGATCTCCGGCTTCTACGATCCCGAATTCATCGCGGTCGCCGGTGCGGCGGCGGAGGGCACGATGGTCAGCTATCCGGCTTCGCAATCGAATCCGAAGCTGGAGAAGCTGGAGGCCGATTATGCCGCCCGCGCCTTCGCCGAGCCGACCAGCCCCTATACCAAATACGCCTATGACGCGACGAACATCCTGCTGGAATCGATCGCCGCCACCGGCATCGACGACAAGCCGGCGCTGGCCGCCGCGATCCGCGCCACCAATCACGACGGCGCGCTGGGCGTGACCACCTTCGACGCCAACGGCCAGACCCAGATCCCGGTCGAGATCGAGATCAAGATCGTCAAGGACGGCCAATGGGTGACCAAGGCCGACTGACCGGCGCCATCGGCTTTTCCTCTGCAAGGCTGCGGTATTGCATATTTTTCAGAAGGAAATCAGCCGGATAGGCTCAATCCGCGGCGCCCCGAGCGGGCGCCGCCTCCCGGGCGGAACCGCCGCCCCCGAACCTCCGCCCGAACCCCCGAAGGAAGACCCATGCTGAGAACCGGACAGCAATACAAGGATTCGATCCGCGACGGCCGCCGCGTCTGGATCAATGGCGAGCGCGTGCAGGACGTGACCGCGCATCCCATGTTCAAGCCGCTGATCGACATCCGCGCCCGCATCTACGACATGGCGCATGAGGATGCGACGCGCGACATCATGAGCTACGAGGAAGGCGGCGAGCGTTTCTCGACCGGCCTCAAGCTGCCCCGCTCGCGCGAGGACTGGCACGCCAAGCGCCGCGCCACCGATACGGTGCTGGAGGATGTGGGCGGCATCGTCACCCGCGTCGGCGATGAAACCGCCGGCGAGATGTGGTCGCTCTTTGACGGTCAGGACATCCTGAACGAGGTCGACCCGCGCTTCTCGGTGAACATCCGCAACCATATCGACCGGGTGATCAGGAACGACCCCTTCCACGTCTCGGCCAATACCGACCCGAAGGGCGACCGCTCCAAGCGTCCGCAGGACCAGGACCCGGACATGCTGCTGCATGTGGTGAAGGAAACCGATGCGGGCATCATCGTGCGCGGCGCGAAATACGAGACCGCCGCCGCCTATGCCAACCAGGCCTTCACCAAGCCCACCATCGCCAACTGGGGCGATTCGGCGCTGTCGGAATACGCGGTCGGCTTCGTCTGCGACTTCTCCTCGCCCAACCTGCGCTTCATCTGCCGCACCGGTTTTGCCGGCCGGGCGCCGGCCGCGGACTATCCGCTCGCCAACCGCTTCGACGAGATCGACGCGCTGGTGATCTATGACGACGTGCTGATCCCGTGGGAGAATGTGCTGTTCTACCAGCATACCCGCGCCGCCGCCTTCATCCGCGCCACGCTGCACCGCTATTCGGCCTTCGCCTTCGTGCAGCGCAACCTGAAGCTCGCCGACCTGCTGATCGGCGCCGCGCTGTTCAACGTCCGCCAGACCGGGCTGGAGAAGCAGCAGGCGGTGCAGGAGAAGCTGGCGCAACTCGCCTGCTACCGCGAGGGGATCAACGCCCATCTGACGGCGGCGATCACCGAGGCGCAGGAAAGCCCCGGCGGGCTGATGATGCCGAACCAGTCCTTCCTGATGACCGGCCGGGTTTTCGCCTGCTCGCAACTGCACGAGATGATGCATATCGCGCGCGAGCTCTGCGGCGGCCAGATCTGCGTCACGCCGGACGCGGCCTGTTTCGCCGACCCGGAGGCGGGCGCCTGGCTGAAGAAATACTATACTCTCAACGAAAGCTGGGACAGCGAGGATCGCCGCAAACTGCTGGCCTTCGCGCGCGACCTGCTGAACAGCGATTACGCCGGCCACCGGCTGACCTTCCAGCTTTTCGCGCAAAGCCCGCCCTTCGCCCATCTCGGCGCGGTCTACCGCAACTTCGACTGGGACGAGGCGCTGCGCTTCACCCACAAATCCGCCGGTCTCTCCGACCGCGTGCTGGCCTGATCCATTCGCAAGGAACCCGACCGATGATCCACAAACGCCTTCGTCCCTTCAACACCCGCGACACCTATCCCGAGCAGAAGCTGAACACCGATCTGAGCCAGGGCGTCGTCGCGCGCGGCACCATGGTGTTCCTGCGCGGCCAGGTGAGCCAGGACCTCGACAGCCGGGAATCGCTGCATGTCGGCGATGCCCGCGCCCAGACCCGCAAGACCATGCAGAACATCAAGATGCTGCTGGAAGAGGCGGGCAGCCAGATGGAGCATATCTGCCGCATCGTCGTCTACCTGACCGACATCCGCTACCGCGATGCGGTCTATCAGGAGATGGGCGAGTGGCTGAAGGGCGTGCATCCCTGCTCCACCGGCATCGTCATCCCGGCGCTGGCCCGGCCGGAATGGGTGGTCGAGATCGAGGTGACCGCCGTCATCCCCGACGCCGCCTGAGGGGGATGCCATGACCTTCTCGATCTCCGCCCGCTGCCCGGATACCGGCATGTTCGGGGTCGCCGTCTCCTCTTCCTCGCCCTGCGTGGCGGCGCGCTGCGCCCATGTGCGGGCCGGGGCGGGGGCGGTGGCGACGCAGAACATCACCGATCCGCGTCTGGGGCCGAAGGGGCTGGACCTGATGGGGCAGGGGCTCGACGCCCCCGCCGCGCTGGAGCGGCTGAAGGCCGAGGCGCCGCATCTGCAATATCGCCAGCTCGTGCTGGTCGATGGCGCGGGGCGCGTCGCGCATTTCTCGGGCGCCAATACGCTCGGCACGCATCGCGTGGCGACGGGCGCGGGCGTGGCGGCGGCGGGCAACCTGCTGTCCTCGCCCGAGGTGCCGGCGGCCATGGTGCGGGCGTTCGAGGCGGCGGCGGGGCAACCGCTCGGCGACCGCCTGATCGCCGCGATGCGGGCCGCCGTGGCGGCGGGCGGCGAGGAGGGGCCGGTGCATTCCGCCGGGATGCTCCTTGCCCGCGACGTCGCCTGGCCGGTCGCCGACCTGCGGGTGGACTGGAGCGAGGGCGACCCGATCGAGGATCTCGCCGCGCTCTGGGATCGCTGGAAGGGCGAGATGGAGGCCTATGTCTCCCGCGCCCTCAACCCGTCAGAGGCGCCGAGCTACGGCGTGCCGGGCGATCTTTGATCCCTTGAAATCCCCGAACGGCGCGCGGGCAGCCCCCGCGCGCCGTTTCCATGGCGCATAGGTTCGCCCGAACCCCTGCCGCAGACAATCCGATTTTCCCCGCGCGCGCCGAAGGCGCAGAGTATCCGCAGGACGCGCTGGGAGACGATGATGACACATATCCTGAACCGGATCGCCGATGCCTGGGCCGCGCTGCGCCGCCCGCCGATGGACCCCGCGCTTGCCGCCGATCTGGGACTGGCCGCGACCGATCTCGCCGTCCTCGCCACGCACCGCGCCGATGTGCCCCGGCGCATGGCGCGGATGGCCGGGCTCTACGGCGCGCCCCTGGGCGGCATGGAGCGCTGGCGCAACCACGAGATGATCTCGGCCTGCAACGCCTGCGCCTGCCGGGTGCAATGCGACAAGGCGCTTGACAGCCGCTTCCCCGCGGACCCCGATAGCTGCGGTTTCTGCCCCAATGCCCGGCACTTCCGCCATCTGAGCGGCGAGGCCGGCTGAGGGTTCCCCTTTCAGGAAAGGACGGCCATGCGCTTCACCCTGCGACAACTGAGCTATTTCGTAGCCGCCGGGGAGACCGGAAGCGTCACCCGCGCCGCCGAGCAGGTCTGCATCTCGCAGCCCTCCGTCTCGGCGGCGATCTCGCATCTGGAGGCGGAGTTCGGCGTGCAGCTTTTCGTGCGCCACCACGCGCAGGGCCTGTCGCTGACCCCGGCGGGGCGGCGGCTCTTGCGCGCGGCGAAGGATTCGCTGCGCACCGCCTACGACCTTTACGATGTCGCCAATTCGGCGAACAACGTGGTGGCCGGGCCGATCAATGTCGGCTGTTTCCGCACCTTCTCGTCGCTGATCCTGCCCGAGATCTGGGAAAGCTTCGTCGAAAGCTACCCCGAGGTGCAGATGCGCATCACCGAGGGCAGCGAGGCCGACCTTCTGGCTGGGCTGCGCAACGCGACCATCGACATCGCGCTGACCTACGAGATCCACATGACGCCCGACATGGCGTTCCAGCCGCTCGCGGATCTGCCGACCTATGTCCTGCTGGCGGCGGATCATCCGCTGGCGGCGCGGGGCGCGCTCCGGCTGGAGGATCTGGTGAACGAGCCGTTCATCCTGCTCGACCTGCCGCTGAGCCGGCAATATTTCATGTCGCTCTTCGAACGGCTGGGCCTCGCCCCCCATGTCGCGGCCGAGACGCCGAGCCCGGAGACCCTGCGCGCCTATGTCGCCTCCGGCCTCGGCTATTCGCTGATGACGGCGCGGCCGGTGAACAAGGCGGCGGCGAACGGGCGGCCGCTGGCCTATCTGGCGCTGGAGGGCGACCAGCCGCCGATGACCATCGGCCTCGCCTCGCTGAAGGATCTGCGCCGCGCCCGCGTCGTCGACGCGTTCGAGGCGCATTGCCGCGAGCGGATCGTTCCCGGCCGGATCCCCGGCATGGCGCCCTGACCGGCGACCCTCGTCTTTTCTGAAAGACGGCAGAGGAAAAGCTTTCTTTCGCCACGGCGGGACTGGCCGCAGACTGGCCGGCGGAAGGCGCCCGGCGCCGTGGAGAAGTCGAAGGAAAGATCATGAACCAAGCATCGGACCAGGATCTGCGCAGCCGGTTCCTGAGCGGCATGAGCCACGCCGCCTGCACCGTGAACATCGTCTCGACCGACGGTCCGGCCGGGCGGGCGGGGGTGACGGTCTCGGCGATGGCCTCGGTCTCGGCCGATGGGGAAAGGCCCACGATGCTGGTCTGCGTGCATCACCTGTCGCCGGCGGCGGCGAAGATCGTGGAGAACGGCGTGCTCTGCGTGAACGTGCTGCGCGACGACCAGGCCTATATCTCCGACACCTTCGCCGGCCGCTTCAAGGACGAGATCGGCGACAAGTTCGATTGCACCGAATGGCTGCCCTGCGCCAGCGGCGCGCCGCGCATCGCCGATCCGCTGGTGGCCTTCGATTGCCGGCTGCTGTCGGGCGAGCGGATCGGCACCCATCACATCTTCCTGTGCGAGGTGCTGGATCTCCATGTCGCGCCGAGCGGCTCGCCGCTGATCTATGCCAACCGCGCCTATGGCACCTCGATGCGGATCGAGGGGGCGGCCAGCCTGCGCGGCGCCCGCGCCATGACCGGGGCGCAACTGACGGTCGGCTGCTTCCACAGCTTCGGCCCCTATGTGATGCCGGGGCTGATCCGCGACCTCGCCGGGATCGAGCTGCGGCTGGTCGAGGGCGATCACCGCCGCCTGCGCGAATCGCTGGCCTCGGGCGAAAGCGAGGTGGCGCTGATGTACGATCACGGGCTCGGGCCGGAATTCGAGACCGTGGCGCTGGGCGAGCTGATGCCGCATGTGCTGTTGCCCCACGGGCATCCGCTGGCCGATCAGGCCGAGATCACGCCGGTCGATCTGGCGGCCGAGCCGATGGTGCTGCTCGACGCGCCGCCGGGGCACGAATATTTCACCGGGCTCCTGCAGGCCGCCGGGGTGCGGCCGCTGATCGCCTACCGCTCCTCGTCTTTCGAGATGGTGCGCGGCATGGTGGGGCATGGTCTCGGCTATTCGATCCTGGTGACCAAGCCGGCCTCGGCGATGACCTATGACGGCCTGCGCCTCGTCACCCGCCCGCTGGTCGGCGAGCACCCGCCGAGCCGCATCGTGCTGGCCCATCGCGCCGGGGCGACGCTTTCCCCCGCCGCGCAGCGCTTCGTCGAGCTCTGCCGGTCCTATTTCGCGGTTCCGGACCATCAGCAGGCGGCGGAGTAGGGGGCGCCGCCGGGCGCCCCTGTTCCGGGGGAAACCGCCGGCGGGGCAATGCCGCCGGCGCCGTCAACCCGCCTTGCGCAAGCCGGCCTTGCGGTCGCGCAGGTCATGTGCCCGCCCCGCCTCCAGCGCCGCCTGCGCGTCGGTCTTGAGCTTGCCGCGCAGGAGCTTCTGGGTGGAGCCGAGCGGCAGTTCGGGCACGAAGGCCACCCAGCCCGGCAGCTTGTGATAGGAGAGGCGCGGCGCCGCCGCCTCGATCAGCGCCAGCGCCTCCTCGGGGCTGTCGGCCCGGTCGGAGACGACGAAGGCGAAGACCTCCTCGCCGCGCACCGGATCGGCGGCGGGGGTCACCGCCACCGCGCTTACCCCGGGGCAATCCTTCAGCGCCGCCTCGACCTCCAGCGCCGAGATGTTCTCGCCGGAACGGCGGATGATGCTTTTCTTGCGGTCGACGAAGTAGAAGAGCCCCGCCGCGTCCACCGACATCACGTCGCCGGTATGGAACCAGCCGCCGGCCCAGGCTTCCGCCGTCGCCTCCGGGTCGCCGAGATAGCCGGAGAAGAAGCCCCGGCGCGGATCGTCGCCCGAGGCGCGGACCCAGAGCTCGCCGGGCTGGCCCAGGGCCACATCGCGCCCCTCGTCATCGACCAGCCGCCATTCCATGCCGGGGCGGGCGGCGCCGATGCAGCGCAGGCCGGGCGGATAGTCGTGCCCGGCGGTGCAGGTGACGCCGGTGCCGCCGGTTTCGGTCATCGCCCAGCCCTCGACGATGGGCAGGCGGAAGCGGGCCTCGAAATCCAGCTTGTGCTGCGCGTCCACGCCGGGGCTGAAGTTGAACCGCGCGCGGTGGCGGCGTTCGGCCTCGTCCTCGGGCAGTTGCAGCAGGATGGCGGGAATGACGCCGAGATTGTGCACGATGGTCGCGCCGCTGTCAGTGACGATGGGCCACCATTTGCGGGCCGAGAACCGGTCGAGCGGCACGATGGCGCCGCCGATCATCATCATGCCGGTGGCGGTGCAGCCAAGCGCGTTCATGTGGAAGAAGGGCAGCGGGGTCAGCGCGATCTCGCGATCCGCCTCCATCCGCGCGACGCCTTCCATCCGCACATACCAGTCGGCGACATTGACGAAATAGAAGTTGGACAGGATGCAGCCCTTGGGCAGGCCGGTGCTGCCCGAGGTGAAAAGGAGCGCGCATTCGTCCTCCGGCCCCGGCTCCGCCGCCGCGCGCGGGGTTCGCGCCGGCGGCAGGGCGGCGCCGGGCAGGATGCGCGGCACCGTGGCGGGCACCCCGGCCTCGATCAGCGCGGCGTGTTCGGGCAGGTGGACGACCAGATCGGGCGCCGCGACGCGCATCTGGTGGCGCAGCTCCTCCGGCCGCAGGTCGGGGTTCAGCGGCACGATCGACGCGCCGCAGGCATTGAGCGCCAGCCAGTGCAGGAAGAAATCCGGCCGGTTCTCCAACAGAAGCGCCACCCGCGCCCCGGCGCCATATCCGGCCTCGGCATAGGCCGCGCGCAGCTGCGCCACCTGTTCGGCCGCCGCGCCATAGGCGATGCGGAAGCCCGCCGGCGCATAGGGCAGGCCGGCCGAGGCGGGGGCGATCAGGAAGGGCAGGTCGGGGCGCCGCGTGGCGGTCCGGCGGAAGGCGTCGAAAGGCGAGACGGGCAGGGACATGGCGGTTCCATCACGGGGAGCAGGCCGCAGATTAGGCGGTGCGCGGAGTCGTTTCCAATTCAAAATGTCTGGGCTATCGATAGCAAAGCGCTATGATGAACCATGGAACTCAGACAGATCCAGTATTTCATCGCCATCGCCGAGCTGGAGCATTTCGGCCGCGCCTCGCAACGGCTGCGCATCGCGCAGCCCGCGCTCAGCCGGCAGATGAAGCTGCTGGAGGCGGAGCTCGGCACGACGCTCTTCGAGCGGCTGCCGCGCGGGGTGCGGCTGACGGCGGCGGGGCGGGTGTTTCTGGACCGCACGCGCGGGCTGGTGCGGCAGCTCGACCATGCGGTGCTGGAGGCCCGCGCGGCGGCCGAGGGGCAGGCCGGGGTGCTGCGCCTCGGCGTGATCGAGGTCGCGGCCTGGGAGGGGATCGTGCCCGACAGCCTGCGCCGCTTCCGCGCCGATTATCCCGGCGCCCGGCTGGTGCTTTCGGCGATGTCGCGGGCCGAGCAGGTGGAGGCGCTCCTGCACCAGCAGCTCGATGCCGGGCTGCTCTACAACCCGCCCGAGGATCCGGCGCTGGCGGTGCTGCCGCTGGCGCGCCATCCGGTGATGCTGGCGGTGCATTCCTCCAGCCGCCTGGCGGCGATGGAGGAGATCCGCCTCGCCGATCTGGCGGAGGAGGAGATCATCGGTTTCCACCGCCGTGAAAGCCCGCGCTTCCACGACGATTTGCAGGCGGCGTTCTACCGCGCCGGCTTCACCCCCCGCATCGGCGCGGAGATGCGGCAGGAGGCCGACATGCTGGCGCTGGTCAGCGCCGGCGCCGGGGTGGCGCTGGTCAATTCCTGCCAGCGTTTCCGGCCGCCCCATGCGGTGCGCTTCCGCCCGGTGGCGGATCTGGAGGTCGGCCTCACGCTCTCGCTGGTGCATCCGGCGCGGCAGAGCAGCCCGATCCTCGCCCGTTACGCGGACTGTCTGCGGGCGATGCGGGAGCTCTGAGGGGGAAGCCGCTCGAACCCGCCGCGGAAATAGAGCAGGGGGTCGCCCTCCGCCGCGTGGTGGTCGTGGATGCGGCCGACGAGGATGGTATGGTCGCCCTGCGCGATCACGCTTTCCGTCGCGCAGTCGAACCAGGCGAGGCAATCGGGCAGGAGAAGCCCGCCCTGCCGGCCTTGGCGGAAGCCGCCCTCGGGCCATTTCTCGTCCGACTTGCCGGCGAAATGCCGCGCCTCGGCCTCCTGCCCGGCGGAAAGCACGCTGACGCCGAAGCCCGGCGCGGCGGCAAGCGCGTCATGGCTGCGCATGGAATGGCCGAGGCAGACCAGGATCAGCGCCGGGTCGAGCGAGACCGAGGTGAAGGAATTCACCGTGGCGCCATGCCTCCGGCCATCCGGGCCGGTGGTGCCGATCACGCAGACGCCGGTGGCGAACTGGCCGAAGCTGCGGCGCAGGCGCGCGGGGTCGGGTTCCGT
>JBDHSR010000031.1:0-15773 GCA_039808305.1 Gemmobacter sp.
GCCGATCACCTCGTCGACCCGCAGCGCGTCGGGGTTCTTCTGCGCGTAGGAGGTGTAGATCAGGCCGGAATCGATCTCGCCCGCCATCAGCTTCTCGAAGACCAGGGGCAGCGAGGGCATGTTCACATGCTCCTCCCAGCGGCTGATGTCGGTATAGTCCGAGGTCGAGGGCATCAGCAGCCCGATCGACTTCGGCTCCTCCACCTCGCGGCGGGTCAGCACGCCGAGTTCCTGGCTGTCGGCGATGAAGCTGTCCATGACGAAGATCTCGTGGAAGGCCGCCCCCATCGTCGCGGGCGTGGCGGGGTGGACGGCGCATTGCAGGATCAGGTCGATCTCGCCGTTGCGCAGCTTTTCGATGGCGGCGGGAAAGGCATCCACCAGGTCGATGCCGTAGTCCTCGATCCCGTGGAACTTCATGTACCGGCGGGTCACGAGTTCGTGGTTCGTGCCCTTGGGGCCCAGCGTGGCGATGCGGATCATGAGCGGCTTTCCTGAGATGTCCGGCCCGATGATCCCGCCGGGCCGCGCAAGACACAATCCGGGCGCAAAAGTTTTCCTCAGGTTCAATCGCGCGATGGCCGGAGGGTGGCCAGCCGCTTGGGAGACGCGGACAGGAGGAGGCGAGACCAGCGGGATCGGATCGCCCCAGAAGGGACCACGGCCCGGAAGATCGGCCGCATCCCGGCGCCGCGACCGACGGCCGGCCAGCCTCATCTCGCGGGCGCGTCCCACGATGGATCCGCGATGCCGGTAGCGGCGTTCCGCGCCGGCGGAATTGACAGCCTCGCCGGGTTGCTGCAAGCCTTCTGGAAAGAAGGTCGCGGATGCGCCTTGCTTGAACCATGCCCCGGTGGGGTTGCCCAAGTTGGACTTTCCGCTGTCGGAGACGCCGTGACCGATCCTGTCCCGGGGCCCGCCGTGCCCGCGCCTTCCCTTGATTCCCCCGCGATTTCGCGCGGGCGCTTCGCCGCGTTCCGCCTGCGCCCGGGCGAGGACCCGCTTCTGGCCCTGCGCGAGGCGCGGCGGCGCACCGGCGCGCGGGCGATGGCGGTGGTCACCTGCGTCGGCAGCCTGACCCGGGTGGACATCCGCCATGCGAACCGCCCGGAAGCGACCCGCTATCAGGGCCATTTCGAGATCACCTCGCTCACCGGCACGGTCGATCCGGCGGGGGAGCATCTGCACCTGACCATCGCCGATGGCGAGGGCCGCGCCTTCGGCGGCCACCTGCTGCCCGGCGCCTCGGTCTATACCACGGCCGAGATCGTGGTGGCGCTGCTCGACGACCTGATCTTCACCCGCGCGCCATGCGCCCTTTCGGGCTATGACGAGCTTGTCATCCACGACGTCTCAACCCCGCAGGAGCCCCAGGCATGACATCCGGCCTTTTCTCCACCCGCAATCTCGTGCTCGTCGCCATCGGCATCGCGCTGAATATCGCGCTGGGTCAGGCGGCATCCTTCCTCAACCTGCCGATCTTTCTCGATTCCATCGGCACGGTGCTGGCCGCCGTGCTGTGCGGGCCGGTGATCGGCGGGCTGACCGGGCTGCTGACCAACCTGATCTGGGGCCTGCTGCAAGGGCCGACCGCCGCCTTCTTCGCCCCGGTCGCCATGACGATCGGCATCGCGGCGGGCCTGCTGGCGCGCGCCGGCATGTTCCGCACCTGGTGGCAGGCGGCGATCTCGGGCGCGGTGATCGCCGCCGCGCTCGCCGTGGTGGCGGTGCCGATCCGCATCTACCTGTTCGGCGGCGTCACCGGCAGCGGCGCCGATTTCGCGGTGGCCTATCTGCTGAAGGTCGGCGAAAGCCTGTTCGGTTCGGTCCTGATCACGGTCATCGGCACCAATCTGGTGGACAAGATCGTCACGGCGCTGCTGGTCTGGGGGATCGTGCGGGGGCTGCCGTCGCGGGCCGCCTCGGACTGGCCCTTCCTCGCCCATAGCCGCGCCTGAGCGGATGCGGCGATGTTCCAGCCCGGCCCGGACAGCGCCTTCCGCCGCGCCAGCCCGCTGACGCGGCTCGCGCTGGTGGCGGCGGTGGCGGCGATGCTGCCGCTCTGGCCGGCGCCGGTGTTGCTCGGGGCGCTCGCGGCGGTGCTGGCCGGGGGCGCGCTGCTGGGCTTCGGGCGGCTTCTGGCCTGGCGCATGGCGCTGCTGATGGCGCCCCTGGCGCTGGCGCTGGCCGTGGTCCACGGCTTTCTGATCCCGCGCGGGCCGGTCGCGGCCTGCGGTCCGCTGGCCTGCCATCCCGAGGGTCTGGCCCATGCGCTGCTGGTCTTCGCGCGGCTGGGGCTGCTGCTCGGCATCTGCCTCGTCTTCGTGATGACCACGCGCCCCTCCGATCTCGCGCGGGCGCTGGACGGGGCGGGGGTGCCGCCCTCGATCTCCTACCTGCTGACCGCGCCGCTCGCGCTGGTCGGAACCGTGGGGCAGGAGGCGCGGCAGATTAGGGACAGCCTGCATCTGCGCGGCTTCTCCTCGCAAGGCGGGATCGGGATGCGGATCAGGATGCTGGCCGCGATGATGAACCCGCTGGTGCGCGGCCTGATCACCGACGCGCCGTCCCGGGCCGAGGCGCTGGAAATGCGCGGCTTCCGCGCCTTTCCGCGCCGCGCGCTGCTCGATCCGCCGCGGGAATCGTCCGCCGAGATCCGGCTGCGGCGCGGGCTTCTCGCGCTGGCGCTGCTGCAACTGGGATTGCTGGCCGCATGAGCCTGGAGGTCGAGGCTCTCGGGTTCGCCCGCCCCGGCGAGAGGCCGCTGTTCGAGGGGCTGGGCTTCCGCCTGGACCGCGGCGCGCGGCTGGCGATCCTCGGCGGCAATGGCTCCGGCAAGTCCACGCTGGGCCGTTGCCTGGCGGGTTTGCTGCCGGTGCGGGGCCGGTTGCGCTGGAACGGCGCGCCGTGGGAGGCGCTGCCCCGCGCCGAACATGCGAGGACGGTGCAATATGTCGGGCAGCGCCCGCATCTGCAACTCAGCGGGCGCGGCTTCACCCTGCGCGAGGAGATCGCCTTCGGCCCCGAGAATCTCGGCCTGCCCGCCGGCGAAATCCGGGCCCGGGTGGAGGAGGCGATGGCCTTCCTGGGCCTTGCGCATCTGGCGGAGCGGGATTGCCACCGGCTCTCGGGCGGCGAGACGCAGCGCGCGGTGCTGGCGGGCGCGCTGGCGATGCGGCCGCAACTGCTGATCCTCGACGAGCCGATGACCGATCTGGATGCCGAAAGCCGCGACGGTCTGGCCGCGCATCTGCGCGACCTGCCATGGGAAATGACGGTGATCTTTCTCGACATCGGCTATCACGACTGGATGGAGGATCTGGTGCCCGCGCATCTGCTGCTGGACGCCGGCCGGATCCTCGGGCCGTTCGACACCGCCGGATTGTTCGGCGGGCCGCTGCCGGACCGCATCCTGCTGCCGGAAACCGTGCGCCTGCTGCGCGAGGCGCGGCGGGCCGGTCGGCTGGCCGGGCCGGTCCCCGTTTCGCGCGCCGCGCGCGAGGCGCTGGTGGCGGAGCTTGCGCGATGACCCCGGCCGTGGAAATCGAAGGGGTGGATTTCGGCTATCCGGGGCAGCCATTGCTGTTCTCGGGCCTGAGCCTGAGCCTGCCGGCGGGCAGCGCGCTGGCGGTGCTGGGGCCGAATGGCCGGGGCAAGAGCAGCCTGTTGCGCCTGCTCTCCGGGCTGGAGCGTCCGCTGCGCGGCCGGATCCGCGTCGCCGGCCTCGATCTCTGCGGGGCGGGGCCGCCCGAGGTGGCGCGGCTGGTCGGCATGGTCGCCCAATCCTCCGACCGGCATTTCCTGCGCGCGCGGGTGAGCGAGGAGGTGGCGCTCGGCGCCCGGACCCTCGGGCTTCGCCATCCCGAGGCGCTGGCGCGGGACGCGCTCGACCGGCTGGGGATCGCGGATCTGGCCGGGAGTCATCCGCTGGATCTGGATGCCGGCCAGCGGCGGCTGGTGGCGCTGGCGGCGGCCGTCGCCCATGATCCGCGCCTGCTGCTGCTCGACGAGGCGCAGCGCGGGCTCGACCGGCTGAACCGCGCCCGCCTCGAAGCGCTGATCGGGGCCGAGGTCGCCCGCGGCGCGACGGTGCTCGCCGTCACTCACGACATGGATTTCGCCCGGCGGATCCCCGGCCGCCGCCTGCTTTTCTCCGATGCCGGCGTGGCGCTCGGGGAGGATCGGGCGGCGGCACATGCGTTGGAGCCGGGGCCGCCCCCTCGGACGGGGGGCGCCTGATGGGCGCCGCGCCGGGGGTGGCCCGCCCGGTTCACTCCCGCGCGCCCTTCGGCTCGGTCACCAGCTTGCTGAGCAGGCCATCCGCGTTGATGATCGCGTTCGCGATCTCGATGGTCGAGCAGCGCCGCGACATCGCGTGGCTGCGGATCACCTGATAGGCGTCCTTCTCGTTCACCTTGTGGTGCCGCATGACGATGAATTTCGCCTCGGTGATGATATGGACATGTTCGAGCTTGGTGCGCAGCTTTTCCTCGTTGCGCAGGGCCTCCAGCCGTTCCAGCCAGGCGTGGCGCGCCATCATCAGCGAGCTCAGCACCCCGAAGGCGCGGAACGGCTTGGTGATCACCGTCTGCACCCCGAGCTCCAGCAGGCCGCCCAGCACCGAGGGGTTCTCGTAGCCGATCAGGCCGATCAGGGTCGGGCGCTGCTCGGGGCGGGCCGGGAACAGCTTGCTGAGGCCGGGCGGGATCGCCTCCTTCACCTCGACGAAGACGACATCGACCGCCGGCGGCAGGGTTTCCGGCAGCGGCCAGAGCGCCTCGACCGAGCAGCCGATCCGGTTGAGCTGTTGCACCAGATCGTCCGAATCCGAATCCCGCGGATGCAGGACCAGGACATTCAGACTGCGCAGATTGCTGATCAGGTTGGTCATCCTGCCTGTCACCCACTCCTGGTTGGTCGCTCTGTCGCTTATGCCTGGCGGGCCCTGGTCGTCGCTTTCCGCAGACGCAGGCGCCGGTCGTTCAGATCGGGCGTCACCAGATAGGGATCGGGCTTCACGGGCCGGATCACTTCGCGCTGCACGATGAACTCCCCCTTTTCGTCCACCCGGGCGATGCGCGAATGCAGGTAGGTGTGGTTGTTGTCGGGGTCGATCTTCACCTGTCCCTGCGGCGCGTCCCAACTGGCGCCGAGCAGGCATTCCCGCAACTGGTCGGGGTCGAGCCCGCCCACCTTGTCCAGCGCGGCCGCGAACATGTGGGTCTGGAAATAGGCCGCCTCGGCGCAGCTCGTCACCTTGATGTCGGGTCCGAAGGCGCGTTCGTAGCTTTCGCGGAAGGTGCGGCTGGCCGGCGTGTCGATGGTGTTGAACCAGGGCGCGGCGGTGATGTGGCCGACCGAGGCCTCGCGCCCGATCCCGGCCATCTCCGCCTCGTTCGCGGTCAGGCTGGCGATCGGCACCCGCCGCGCGTCATGGCCGGCGGCGTGATAGGATTGATAGAGCCGGACCGAGGTCTCGCCCACGGCGGTCGAGAAGATCACGTCGGGCGCCTTGGCCGCCACATCGGCGAGGATGCGGTCGATCTCGTCCTGGGCCGCGTCGAAGGGGATATAGACCTCGCCCACCACCTCGCCGCCGCCCTGGCGCAGGATGTTGCGCATCACCCGGTTGGATTCGCGCGGATAGATGTAGTCCGAGCCGATGAAGTAGAAGCGGTTGCCGTAATTCTCCAGCAGATAGCTGGCGAGCGGCACGGAGTTCTGGTTCGGGCAGGCGCCGCCATAGATGACGTTGGGCGAATATTCGAAGCCTTCGTAGAGCGTCGGGTAGAAGAACAGGATGTTGCGGCGCTCGACGACGGGCAGCACCTCCTTGCGGGCCGAGGACATGAAGCAGCCGATCATGACCCGGACGCAATCCTCGGAGATCAGCTTCTCGGCCAGATGGCCGTATTCGCTGGGCACCGATCCCGGATCGCAATCGACCGGCTCGACCGGCCGGCCGGCGACGCCGCCCGCCGCGTTGATCTCCTGTATCGCGAGCAGGGCGCCGCGCTTCTGCGACCTTTCGATCACCGCCGTCGGTCCGGTCTCGGAGAACAGCATTCCGAGCTTCCAGGTGTCTCCCGTATCAATCAAGGGCGTTCCTCATCACTTCGCTGCGGCCATGTCCGGCCTGAACGACACGCTGCCATGGCGCAGTTCCGCGACATAGCGCCTGCTTTCTCCATCCGCCGCTGCCCGCTCGTCCAATATATGTCGCGCGAAAGGGATCTCGACGAAGCGCCGGACGGCCCGCCGCAGCGACCGCGCGCCGAACTGCCGGTCGAACCCCTCCCGCGCGATATGTTCGCCGAGCGAGGGGGCCAGTTCAATACGCGCCCGATGCCGGACGAGGCGGCGGTTCAGTTTTTCCAGTTCGAGCTGGATGAGTGTGTCGACATCGGCACGGTCGATCCAGTTGAACACGTCCACATGGTCGATCCGGTTCACGAATTCCGGCGGAAAGCGCCCGAGCAGCGCCTTCTGCGCGATGGCCTCGGCGCGCTGGCGCGGTGTCCCGCCGCGCCGGAACAGCCGCCGCCAGGGGCTTTCCGCCGCTTCCGCCTCGCGGCGCAGCTCCTCGGCGCCCAGGTTGGAGGTCATGAAGATGATCGCGTTGCGGAAGGAATAGGTCCGCTCGCCCGAGGCGGTGGTGAGGATGCCGTTGTCGAAGATGTTCAGCAGCGACAGCGCCACTTCGGGGCTGGCCTTCTCCAGCTCGTCGAACAGCACGATGCCGGGCTTGTCCGACGTGCCCTCGATCTTCTCCTGGTCGAGAATGGTGCGCCCCTCCTTCGAGCCGACATAGCCCGGCGGCGCGCCCGAGATGGCGGCGGCGTAATGTTCCTGCGAGAGCGTGTTCATGTCGACCCGGCAGAGCGCGTCGGCATCGCCATGGATGGCGCGCGCCAGCACCCGGACCAGCTCGGTCTTGCCCACCCCGGTCGGCCCGAGCAGCAGCGAGGTGTAAAGCGGGCGGCGCGGATCGGCGATGTCGGCGCGCACGATCCTGAGCATGTCGATCACCGCCTCGACCGCCTCGGCCTGGCCGATGATGTCGCGGTGCAGATGGCTCGCCACCAGATCGACATCGAAGCGGAACCGGCTGTCCGGCGCGCCACCCGCCGTGGCGCGATGCGCCGAGACCACATCCTCGGCGGAGAGGGTTTCCGCCCGGAGGGCCTCGGTATCCTTGCGGCGCCGGGCGCTGTCGGCGATCATGTCGTTCAGGAAGGGCATATCGTCGGAACTCCGTCTCGCGCGCGCCACTCCGGCGCGCCTTCTATCGCCGGGAAGGGGGAGGGGCGGGGCGGTGCTCCCGCCCGCGCCCGATGGAAGCCTCAGGCCTCCTGTTCCTTGGCCTTGGTCGGCAGGCTGCCCACCGGGCAATTGGCGACGCCCACGCTGGTGCGGGTGAATTCCTCGACCTGCTGGCGCGCTTTCTCGGCGTCAGTGACCCAGGTCTTGTAGAACTCGAACGGGCAATCCGCGATGCCCCGGTCGCCGTCGCCCGCCGCATGGACCCCGGTATAGCCGCGGTGCAGCAGCTTGAAGAGGTGGTTCTGCGACTGGTCGTTGGCGCGCGCATCCCGGATCTCGGGGATCGAGAGCTGGGCATACTGGATGCCGTATTCCTCCTCGCCGCATTCGCCGAGCGTGCGGCCGTCGAAGCCGATGATCGCCGAATGGCCGAAATAGCAATACACCCCGTCGAAGCCCGCCGCATTGGCCACCGCGACATAGCAGTTGTTCGCCCAGGCCATCGCCTTGGCCATCATGATCTGCTGCTCCTTGGCGGGATACATGTAGCCCTGGCAGCGCACGATCAGCTCGGCCCCCTTCATGGCGCAATCGCGCCAGATCTCGGGGTAATTGCCGTCGTCGCAGATGATCATCGAGACCTTGAGCCCCTTCGGCCCCTCGGCCACCTGGGTGGCGCCGCCGGGATACCAGCCCTCGATCGGGCACCAGGGCAGGATCTTGCGATAGGTCGAGACGATCTCGCCCTTGTTGTTCATCAGGATCAGCGTGTTGTAGGGCGGCTTGCGCGGATGGTCCTCGTGCCGCTCGCCGGTCAGCGAGAAGATGCCCCAGACATTGGCCTTGCGGCAGGCGCGGGCGAAGATCTCGGTCTCGTCGCCGGGGATGGTGACGGCGGTGTCGTACATCTCCTGTTCGTCATACATGATGCCTTGCAGCGAGTATTCCGGGAAGACCACCAGATCCATGCCGGGCAGGCCCTGCTTCATGCCGACGATCATCTCGCCGATCTTCTCGGCATTGGCGCGCACCTCCTCGCGCGTGTGCAGGCGCGGCATCTTGTAGTTCACGACGGCGACGCCCACCGTGTTCGGGCTGCTGGAAATATCCCCGTGTCTCATCGGGCTTCTCCTCTCTCGGTTGATGATTCCGGTCTCCCGGATGAACCGCCCCCTCGTTCCCGGGGGCGGTGCTCCTCAGAAGGTCAGGTGCTTCTCGGCCAGTTCGTCGGTGAGATCGGCCCCCGTTCCGCTGATGACGATGCGGCCCTTGTCCATGACGACGAACCTGTCCGAGACGCGGCGCGCGAAGGGCACGTTCTGCTCGACCAGAACGATGGTCAGGCCGAATTCCCGGTTCAGCCGGACGATCACGTCATGGATCTGGCTCACGATATTGGGCTGGATGCCCTCGGTCGGCTCGTCGAGGATCAGCATCTGCGGATCCATGGCGAGCGCGCGGGCGATGGCGAGCTGCTGCTGCTGGCCGCCGGACAGATCGCCGCCGCGCCGGTCGAGGAAATCCTTCAGGATCGGGAACAGCTCGAACACGAAATCCGGCATGTCGCGGCGGCCGTCGCGGCGGGCATAGGTGCCCATCACGATATTCTCGCGCACGGTGAAGCGCGGGATGATCTCGCGCCCCTGCGGGATATAGCCGATGCCGAGCCGCGCCCGGTCGGCGGTGCGCAGGGCGGCGATCTCCTCGCCGCCGAAGGTCAGGCTGCCTTCCAGCCGGTCGGTCAGGCCCATGAAGCTGCGCATCAGCGTGGTCTTGCCGACGCCGTTGCGGCCCAGCACGCTGAGCAGCTCGCCCTTTCCCAGCCCGAAGCTCAGATCCTGGAGAACCGGGCTCTTGCCGTAATAGGAGTAAAGACCCCTCGCCTCGATCATGGCTTTCCCCCTCAATGTCCGAGATAGACGGCTTTGACGCGCGGATCGGCCTCGATCCCGGCGATGGTGCCTTCCGCCAGCAGGCTGCCCTGGTTCATCACGATGACCCGCTCGGCCACCTGACGGACGAATTGCATGTCGTGCTCGACCACGATGATGGTGTGGTCGCCCTTCAGCGAATTGAAGATCGCGGCGGTTTGCAGGGTTTCCTGGATGGTCATGCCGGCGGTCGGCTCGTCCATCAGGATCAGCTTGCTGTCCTGCGCCAGCAGCATGGCGATCTCCAGCCATTGCGTCTGGCCATGCGACAGGTTGCCGGCCCGCAGGTCCACGAGGTCGATCAGCCCGACGATCTGGAGCACCTCGCGCACCCGGCCCCGGATCGGGGTGCGGAACACCCTGAGCGCGTCGAGGATGCCGGGATTGCGGGCGCGCGCCAGTTCGATGTTTTCCAGAACCGTGAGTTCCTTGAACACCGAGGGCACCTGGAACTTGCGCCCGATGCCGCAGCGCGCGCGCTTGTATTCCTTCAGCCAGGTGATGTCCTGCCCCTCGAAGACGATCTGGCCGGAGGTGGCGCGGGTCTTGCCGCAGATCAGGTCGAGCGTGGTGGATTTCCCCGCCCCGTTCGGCCCCAGCAGGCACAGCAGCTCGCCCTTCCTCACATCGAGCGACAGGTCGTTCACCGCGCGCAGGCCGCCGAACTGCACCGTCAGATTGTGGATCTGCATCAGGTTCATCGCGCGCTCTCCCGCATTTCCGCATCCTCGCCGGCCTGTCGCGCGCGCCAGCCGGCCGCGCGCCGGACCCCCTGGCGCAGCAGCCCGTAAAGGCCATGCGGCAGGAACAGCACGAAAAGGATGAACATCACGCCGAGGATCAGCAGCCAGCTTTCGACGAACATGTCGGAAAGCCGCCCCTCGGCCAGGTTGACGAGGATCGCGCCCACCGCCGCGCCCACCAGCGATTCCCGCCCGCCGACCGCGACCCAGATCACGATGGCGAGGCTGAAGGCGACGCCGATATAGGTCGGCGAGGCGAATTCGAGGACCAGCGCGTAAAGCATCCCCGCCCAGCCGGCGATGGCGGCGGAGGTCGAGAAGACGAAGGTCTCGTAGCGCGCCACGTCATAGCCGAAATAACGCACGCGCTGGCTGTCCTCGCGGATGGCGCGCAGCACGAGGCCGACCTTGGAGCGCACGATCAGCGTGCCCGCCGCCAGCGCCGCGATCAGGCAGCCCGCGACCAGATAGTAGAAGCCGAGGCTGTAGGTATCGACGCTCCAGCCGAAGAGATCGAGCGGCGCGAGGCCGGTCAGCCCGTTCTGCCCGCCGGTGAAGCGCTGCTCCTCGATGAACCACAGTTGCAGCGCGACGAGGAAGGCCAGCGTGATGATGGCGACGAAGACCCCGGTGATGCGGGCGCGGAACATGAAGATCCCCATCGCCCAGGCCAGCAGCGCCGGCAGCGCGAGGCCGAGGATCAGCGTCGCGGTCAGCGACTGGAAGGGCAGCCAGAACCAGGGCAGGCTGGTCACGTTGTTCCAGCCCATGAAATCCGGCAGGCCGTCCGGGTTGCCGGCGCTGGCGACCAGCTTCAGGTGCATCGCCATCACATAGGCGCCGATGCCGAAGGTCGCGGCCTGGCCGAGGTTCAGGATCCCCGCCGTGCCCCAGGACAGCGCCAGCGCCGCGGCGACGATGGCGAGCGACAGGTAGCGGGCAAAGGTGTTCAGTTCGAACCCGTCGAAGCCGAGGGCGGCGGGCACCCCCACGAGGATCGCCAGCGCGAAAACGAGATGGCCGATATAGTCGGCGCGGTTGTTTCTGTTCATGGCATCCCCCTCAGCGGCGCACGAGTTGCGGGAACAGGCCCGAGGGCCGGAACCGGATGAAGAGGATGATCGCCGCCAGCACCGCGATCCGCCCCACGGTGTCGTTGAGCAACATCGAGAAGAAGGCGGTGGTCTCGCCCACGATCCCCGAGGCGACGGCGGTGCCGAAGATGCTGCCGACCCCGCCCACCACCACCACGAGGAAGGCGTCGACCACCAGATAGGTGCCCATCGAGGGCGTGGTGTTCACCAGCGGCGAGATCAGCGCGCCGGCGAGCCCCGCCAGCCCCGCGCCATAGGCGAAGGTCATGGCATGGACCTTCTCGGCGCGGATGCCGTAGCATTCGGAAATCTCGCGGTTCTGGATCACCGCGCGCAGCTTGCGGCCGAACTCGGTTTTCGCCAGCAGCGCCCAGGTCGCGACGAAGACCCCGATGGCGAAGACCAGCACGAAGATGCGGTAATTCGACAGCACGACATTGCCGAAGCCGGTATTCCCCGAGAGCATCGCCGGCCCGGCGATGAAGCGCGATTCCGGCCCGATCCCCATCCGCACCAGTTGCTGAAGCACGATGCCGATCCCCCATGTCGCCAGGATCGTGTCGAGCGGCCTGCGATAAAGCCGTTGCACGACGCTGCGCTCCACCCCCCAGCCGACGGCGGCGATGGCGAGAAAGACGATGGGCAGCGCGGGCAGCAGCCCGATGCCGAGGAAGGTCTGCAAGGCCCAGGTCGCATAGGCGCCGAGCATGACGAATTCGCCATGGGCGAGGTTGATGACGCCCATGGCGCCGTAGATGATGGCCAGCCCCAGGGCGACCATCAGCAGGATGGAAGACAGACTGGCGCCGGCGAAGAGCTGGTTGATGATGGTTTCCATGATGCTTTCACTCGGATGGCATTCAAGGCGGAAGCAAAGGCGGTGAGCGGGGGCCGGACGGCAAAGACATGCCGCCGTCCGGCCCCGGATCGGCCGATACGTTCCGGTCGGATCGGATGTCGGGAGGATCCGCGGCGCGCGGGCTCAGCCGCGCACGAGCCCTTCGCCCGTGCAGGTCTCGCCCGGATAGGCCCAATAGGGCTCCGGCGCGATCCGCTCGGCCGATTGCACGAGGATCTCGGCCTGGCCGTCGCTTTTCCAGCGGGCGATCTTGGGCCAGAGATGGGTGTGCAGGTTCGGATCGACCAGGATCTCGCCCTGCGGCGCGTTCAGCGTCACCCCCACGGCGGCGTCGCGGATCGCCTCGGGCGTGATCCCGGCCGGGTCGAGTTTTTCCAGCGCGGCCTTGAACTGGTAGACTTGGAAATAGGCCGCCTCCGAGACGAAATGCGTGACCTGATCGCCGCCGTAGCGCGACTTGTAGGCCTCGACGAAACGCTCGTTCTCGGGCGAGGCGTAGCCCATGTAATAGGGGGCCGAGGACAGATGCCCCGCCGCCGCCTCGCCGCCGATGGCCGCCACCTCCACCTCGGAGCGCGTCAGGCTGGCGACCGGCATCTTCTCGGGGTCGAAGCCCGCCGCGTGGAACTGGCGCGCGAAGGCCACGTCGCTGTCGCCCACCAGCGTCGAGAAGATCACGCTCGGCCCGGTGGAGCGGATGCGGTTGATGACCGAGCTGAAATCGGAATGGCCGAGCGGCACGTATTCCTCATGCACCACCTCGCCGCCGAGCTGCCCGAGCAGCATCTTGCAGACGTTGTTCTCTTCCTTCGGATAGACGTAGTTGTTGCCCAGAAGGTAGAATTTGCCGCCGAAATTCTTCACCAGCCACGGCACGAATTCCTGCTGCTGCTGGTTCGGCACCGCCCCGCCATACATGATGTTGCGCGAGCATTCGCGGCCTTCGTAAAGGGTCGGATACCAGTAGAGGCCCTTCCGCTGTTCCACCACCGGCAGCACCGCCTGGCGGCTGGCCGAGGTGTAGGAGCCGAAGACGCTGACGCAATTGTCGCGGATGAACAGGCGGCGGGCGCGGTCGGCATAGGTCGCCGGATCCGAAGCCGGATCCTCGATATGGACCTTCAGCGGGCGGCCGCCCACGCCGCCGGCGGCGTTGATCTCCTCGATGGCGAGCAGGGCGGCGTCATGCAGGGTGCGTTCGACCACCGCCACCTCGCCGGTCAGCGAGAACAGCAGGCCGATGGGGATCTCGCCGCTCTGGGCCCAGGCCCGTCCGGTTCCGCTGAGGATCGCGGGGGCCGAAAGGCCGCCCACCGCGCCCATGGTGCCGACAGCACCAAGGCGCGCCAAAAAACTCCGACGCTTCATCGGTTATGACTCCCTGTTGTTTTTGTCGGTCCAAACGCAAAAAGCCCCACGCATGGCATCATCATTGATGCGCTTGCGTGAGGCTGCGTTGCCCGATCTTGCAGAGATCTCTGTTGATCTCTGGTAATATTGTTGCGCGACCGTCTCTCGAAAAGCAAGAACTTATTTTCGAGTTAAAACAATGGGGTGTTATGCGTGTCCCGCCGGCGTGGATGTTCCTTGCGTAGCCGATGCCTCGGGCTGGAGGGGGTGATTCCCTGCCGGATGCCGCAAGGATCATCGCCCGGATCCGCGGGTGTTCCGCCGGGCCTTTCCGATCCGCGAGGTCCGCGCCCCGGCGCAGGGGAAGGGTGTTGGGGCGGCTGGTCGGGCGATCCGTGAAGCCCGATTTCGGCGGCGGCGATGCGTCGCGCTCCGGGCCGATCCCACGCGTCTTGGGCCGGGCTCTCTGGCCTCGGCGCGGGAGACCCGCGGACCTGCCGCGAGGCCCGGCAGGTCCGGCCGGCGATGCGCAAGCGTGCCATGTTGCCCGGTTTGCCGCTCGCGGCGGAGCCGGCGGGTGAGAATGGGAGGATCGGTGAGGGGCGCGCTTCGCTGGCCACGATTTTTCCTTCCATTGAGTATCCAAATTGGATACTTGATAGGAGCGATACCCGCCTTGGCGGCGGACCCCGGATGGATGGACCGGAGCGATGCGGAACTGGATCTTGCGCCCGGATACCGGCGGACCCTTCCCCGGCCTTCGCGCGGATAGGATGTCGGGCGGCCGGACGGCCCCCGTTCTCCGCCGATCCGTCGCGGCCGATCCCGGCCGGCCGGGGCGGGGAACCCCTCGGCCACTCCGCTCACGCCTCCCCGGCGGCCGCCGGCGCACCGCCGCAATGCGCAGCCGTGGGCCCGGCGATCAACGGTGTCTGCGATCCGCCGGGGGCGCCCTTCGCGACAGGCGGGATCCGCGCCGGATCCGCCGCCCCCGGCCCGCATCCTGACAGGAGATCCCATGCCCTCCGCTGCCTTTCTTGACTTCGACGAGATGCGGCGCGCCGCCCGCCGCCGCCTGCCGCGCGCGATCTTCGACTATATCGACCGGGGCACCGAGGCGGAAACCGCGCTCGCGGCGCTGCGCGACGGGTTCGACCGCCGCCGCATCGTGCAGCGCGCGCTGTGCGACGTGTCCTCGCCCGATCTCTCGGTCGAGATGCTGGGCCGGAAGCGCCCGCATCCGCTGATCATCGCGCCGACCGCGCTGGCCGGCCTCGTGCGCTACGATGGCGAGATCGAGATCGCCAGGGCCGCCGGCCTCGCCGGCCTGCCCTATTGCGCCGCGACCCAGGCCTCGACCCGCATCGAGGAGATCGCGCGCGGCGCGGCCGGGGCGGAGCTCTGGTTCCAGCTCTATCCCTGGCGGGACCGGGAGGAGACCTTCCGCCTGATGGAGCGGGCCCGCGCCATGGGGATCGACACGCTGCTGGTGACGGTGGACACGCCCGGCTCGCCCAAGAAGGTGCACAACCTGCGCAACGGCTTTTCCATACCGCTCAGGTTCGGGGCGCGGCTCGGCCTCGACCTGATGCGCCATCCCGGCTGGTGCCTGGGGGTGATGGGGCGCTACTGGCTGACGCGGGGGCTGCCCTCCTTCGACAATTATCCCGGCGGGGCGAGGACCGCGATCACCCGCGCCGTCAGCGATCCCCGCTTCGCGCTGGAAACCGATTTCGGCACCGGCCTGCTGGCCGCGATCCGCGACCGCTGGCCGGGCCGGCTGATCGTCAAGGGGCTGCAACATCCCGAGGATGCCGAGGCGGCGGTGGCGCTCGGGGCCGAGGGCGTGGTGATCTCGTCCCATGGCGGGCGGAACATCGACAGTCTGGCGCTGCCGCTCTCGGTCCTGCCCGACATCCGCTCCGCCGTGGGGGGACGCGCGTTGATCCTTGCCGATAGCGGCGTCCGGCGCGGCAGCGACATCGCCAAGCTGATCGGGGCCGGCGCGGACGGGGTGCTGGCCGGCCGCGCCTTCCTCTGGGCGCTCGCCGCCGGCGGGGCAGGGGGCGTGCAGCGGGCGACCTCCATCCTGCTCGACGAGCTGCGCACCTTCATGGCCTTCGCGGGCGCCCGCGATCTGGCCGCCCTGCGCGCGGCGCGCTGGATCGACGGCCCGGTCTGACGGGATCGGCCTCGGCCGGGACCGGATGTGAGGCCCCGCGGAGCGGCAGGCCCCGGCGGAGGGGCTTCAGACGCCGGAGGCGAGTGTTCGCAGCGCGCTCTGCCGGTCCAGCCAGCCGACCGGGCGGCCTTGCCCGTCCAGCACGCGCAGCGGCCCGCCCTGCGTCACGATCTTCGGCGCGATCTCGGCGATGGTGGCCTCGGCGCTGACCGGCTCGCCCTCCGTCCCGGCCTGTCCGGGCACCATCAGCGAGGAGACCCGGATCACCCGCGCCGGCGGCACCTTGGCGACGAAGCGGCGGACGTAATCGGTGGCGGGGCGGGTGACCAGTTCCTCGGGCGTGCCGATCTG
>JBDHSR010000032.1:0-15701 GCA_039808305.1 Gemmobacter sp.
CGATCTCACGCTGCGCGCCCGGCTGCCGAACCGCCACGATCCGCTGCGCGCCCGGGCCGAGACGGCGGTGCGGGCGGCGGCCATCGGCAGCGCCCTTCCGCCGCTGCTGCCGCGCCTGCTGTGCCGCCTGCCGCGGGGCGGCAGCTACTACAATACCGGCCATGCCGACCTGACCCCGCGCCTGTTCGCGGCCATGGCCGGGGCGGGCCTGCGCAGTTCGGTCCTGCTGCATGACGTGATCCCGCTCGACCATCCCGAATACACGCGGCCGGGGATCCCGGAGGTCTTCGGCCGCAAGCTCGCCGCCGTCGCCGCCGGCGCGGACCGGGTGATCCACACCAGCCACGGCACACGGCACGCGAACGAGGCGCAGCTTGCCCGCCACGGCCGGATCCCGCCGGGAATCGTCGCCCCGCTGGGGGTGCCGCCCGTCCGGCCCGAGCCGCACGGCCTGACCCGGCTCGACCCGGCGCGGCCCTGGTTCCTCTGCGTCGGCACCATCGAGCCGCGCAAGAATCACGCCCTGCTGCTCGACGCCTGGGAAATGCTCGGCCGCGAGCTTCCCGCCGCCGCCATGCCGCAGCTCGTCCTCGCCGGCGGCCGCGGCTGGCGCAACGAGGCGGTGTTCCGCCGCCTCGACGCCGGCCCGCCGCATGTGCTGGAGGTGGCGGGGCTGGGGGACGGCGCGGTGGCCGGCCTGATGGCCGGCGCCCGCGCCCTGCTGTTCCCGACCCTGGCCGAAGGCTTCGGCCTGCCGCCGGTCGAGGCGATGGCGCTTGGCACCCCGGCCGTGGTGTCCGATCTGCCCATCCTGCGTGAGGTGCTGGGCGACTATCCGGTTTACCTTGACAAATCGGACGTTTATTCTTGGAAGGAAACAATAAAACGGCTCTCCGCGCCCGATGCGACGGGATGGAGGGGCGCGACGGAGCAAAAGGCCCGCATCCCCGATTGGGCGGCGCATTTCAATTCCGTCTTAAGCAATGGCTGGTAGGCCGGACAGGGTGGATCCGGGCGGGGTGTGACGGTTTGGGGATACTGGCGACATATATGCTGCGGCTGGCGCGCAAACGCTGGCGTATCCGCGCCTTCCGCAAGCGGCGCGAACTGACCGCCGTCGCCGATCGCGCCGCCTCGATCCGCAAGGGCGACCTGCTGCTGTTCTGCACCATCCGCAACGAGCAGATCCGGCTGCCGTATTTCCTGCGCTATTACCGCGATCTCGGCATCAATCATTTCCTGTTCGTGGACAATGACAGCGATGACGGCACACGCGAATATCTGGAAAAGCAGGCCGATGTCTCGGTCTGGACGACGCAGGCCAGCTACAAGCGCTCGCGTTTCGGGGTGGACTGGCTGAACTGGCTCCAGATGCGCTACGCGCACGGGCACTGGACGCTGGTCGTCGATGCCGACGAGTTCTTCGTCTATCCGTTCTGCGACACGCGGCCGCTGCGCGCGCTGACCGACTGGCTGGACGCCAGCTCCATCCGCTCCTTCTCGGCCATGCTGCTCGACATGTATCCCAAGGGGCCGATCAGCCGGCACCCCTATCACGAGGGGCAGGATCCGTTCGAGATCGCGCAATGGTTCGACAGCGGCAACTACACGATGGCGAAGAACCGCAAATACGGCAATCTCTGGATCCAGGGCGGCCCGCGCGCCCGCGCCTTCTTCACCGACACGCCGGAACGCGCCCCCGCGCTGAACAAGATCCCGCTGGTGAAATGGCATCGCGACTATGCCTATGTCAGCTCCACCCATATGCTGCTGCCGCGCGGGCTGAACCTCGTCTATGACGAATGGGGCGGCGAGAAGGCGTCGGGCTGCCTGCTCCATGCCAAGTTCCTCGACACCTTCGCCATCAAGGCGCAGGAGGAGATGGCGCGCAAACAGCATTACGCCAACAGCCACGAATACCGCGCCTATCAGGAAGGGCTCGCCAATTCGCCGGATTTCTGGTGCAAGTGGAGCGAGAAATACATCAACTGGCGCCAGCTCGAAATCCTCGGGCTGATGTCCAAGGGCAACTGGGCATGAGGGGGCGGGGGTGAGCACGGTCGGCTTCGTCATGCTCTGCCACACCGCGCTCGACCGGGCGGCGCAGGTGGCGCGGCACTGGGCGGGGCATGGCTGCCCGGTGGTGATCCATGTCGACCGGCGGGTGCGGCGCGGCGCGCTGAAGCGGATGATGCGCGATCTGGACGGGGTGGCGGACATCCGCTTTTCCGACCGCTTCGCCTGCGAATGGGGCACCTGGGGGCTGGTGGCGGCGACGCAGGCCGCGGCGAGCCTGATGCTGCGCGAGTTTCCGGGGGTGCGGCATGTCTATCTCGCCTCGGGCTCCTGCCTGCCGCTGCGGCCGGTGCCGGAACTGGTGGCCTATCTCGACGAGCGCCCGAAGACCGACTTCATCGAAAGCGTCACCACCGAGGATGTCGGCTGGACCATCGGCGGGCTGAACATCGAACGCTTCACCCTGCGCTTCCCCTTCTCCTGGCGCAAGCAGCGCCGGCTGTTCGACGCCTATGTCCGGCTGCAACGCCGGCTGCGCTTCCGCCGCCGCATCCCGGCCGGCATCGTGCCGCATCTGGGCAGCCAGTGGTGGTGCCTGACCCGCCAGACGCTCAGCGCCATCCTCGACAGCCCCGACCGGGAAGAGAACGACCGCTATTTCCAGCGCGTCTGGATCCCCGACGAAAGCTATTTCCAGACGCTGGTGCGCCAGGTCTCGGCCAATGTGGAAAGCCGCTCTCTCACGCTGTCGAAGTTCGATTTCCAGGGCAAGCCGCACATCTTCTACGACGACCACCTGCAACTGCTGCGCCGGTCGGACTGTTTCGTCGCCCGCAAGATCTGGCCGCAGGCCGGCAAGCTCTACCGCACCTTCCTGTCGGAGGATCTGGCCAGCCAGCCGCAGGCGGAGCCCAATCCCGGCAAGATCGACCGGCTGTTCGCCAAGGCGGTGGAGCGGCGGACCAAGGGCCGCGCCGGGCTTTACATGCAAAGCCGCTTTCCCAACCTGAACTGGGAAAACGGCATGACCGCGGCGCCCTATTCGGTGTTCGAGGGCTTCGCCGACCTGTTCGAGAATTTCGACACCTGGCTCGGCAAGGCGACCGGAACACGGGTGCACGGCCATATCTTCGCGCCCGAGCGGGTGGAATTCGCCGGGGGCGAGCGGGTCTATAACGGCGCGCTGTCCGACAGCGCCAGCCTGCGCGACTACAACCCGCGCGGCTTTCTCAACAACCTGATCTGGAACACCCGGGGCGAGCGGCAATGCTTCCAGTTCGGCCCGCGCGACAACCAGAAGATCGGCGAATTCCTCGCCCGCGACCCGCATGCGCAGATCTCGGTGATCTCGGGCGCCTGGGCGGTGCCGCTGTTCCATGCCAACAGCAATTTCGGCGACATCCGCAAGGAGGCCGCGCGCCTCCAGAAGATCGAGGCGGACCACCTTCAGGTGCTGCGCGCGCTGACGGTGAAGGCGCGGGTGCGGATCTGGACGCTGGCCGAATTCATCGAGAACCCGATGGAGCCGCTCCAGACCATCATCGACGAGATCAGCCCGCGCTCCAGCCGCCGGCTGACCGAGGCGCCGCGCATGGCGAACCTGACCGGCTTCGGCCAGTTCCTGCAAAACCTGCGCAATCAGGGGATGCAGCCGATCCTGATGGGCGATTTCCCCGCCGGCGACGATCCCCGCCCCATGACCACGCGGCGCGGCCGCCCCTATCTGGTGAAATAGCTTGGGCCCGTTCACCTCCTTCGTCATGTTCGCGGCGATGCGGACCGGCTCGAACTTCCTCGAGGCCAATCTGAACGCGCTGCCGGGCGTGACCTGCCATGGCGAGGTGTTCAACCCGCATTTCATGGGCAAGAAGGACGCGACGAGCCTGTTCGGCATCGACATCGCCGAGCGCGAGCGCGATCCGCTGCGGGTGCTGGCCGAGATGCGGCGGCAGACCGACGGTCTGGCCGGTTTCCGCTGCTTCCACGACCATGACGCGCGGGTGATCGCGCATGTGCTGGCCGATCCGGCCTGCGCCAAGATCGTCCTGACCCGCAATCCGCTCGACAGCTATGTCAGCCTGCGGATCGCCCAGGCGACCGATCAGTGGCGGCTGACCAATGCGACCAAGCTCAAGACCGCGAAGGTGGAGTTCGACGCCGCCGGGTTCGAGGCGCATATGGCCGCGACGCAGGGCTTCCAGATCGAGCTGATGCGCGCGCTCCAGACCAGCGGGCAGACCGCCTTCTATATCGACTATGACGACCTGAACGACCTCGCGGTGCTGAACGGCCTCGCCGCCTTCCTCGGCATCGAGGGGCGGCTGGAGGAGCTGGACCCCCGGCTGAAGAAGCAGAACCCGGAGGACGCCGCCGAGAAGGTGGTGAACCCCGAGGCGATGGAGGCGGCGCTGGCCCGGCTCGACCGCTTCAACCTGTCGCGCACCCCGAATTTCGAGCCCCGGCGCGGCCCCTATATCCCCGGCTTCATCGCCACCGCCGGGGCCGGGCTGCTCTACATGCCGCTGCGCGGCGGGCCGGAGGCGACGGTGCGGCACTGGATGGCCGCCGCCGCGCCGGGCGGGCTGGTCGGCGATTTCACCCAGAAGACCCTGCGCCAGTGGAAGCGCCAGCAGGGCGCGCATCGCGGCTTCACCGTGTTGCGCCATCCCTTGCTGCGCGCCTATGACGGCTATCGCCGCGTCGTGCTGGGCCGCGAGGGCGACCTGCACCGCCTGCTCACCCGGGCCTACAAGCTCGACCTGTCGGAGGATCCGGCGGAGACCGGGGCGCATCGGGCCGGGTTCCTCGCTTTCCTGCGCTGGCTGAAGCTCTATCTGGGCGGGCAGACCGGGCAGAAGATCGACGCCCGGCTGGCCAGCCAGAGCGCGGTGCTGCACGGCTTCGCCCAGTTCCAGCCCCCCGATCTGGTGCTGCGCGAGGACCGGCTGGCCGAGGGGCTGGCCTTCCTCGCCTCGGATCTCGGCCTCGGCGCGGCGGCCCCGGTCCCGCAGGAGGACGCGGCGCTGGCCGCCGATCTCGCCCGCATCCATGACCGCGAGATCGAGGAGGCGGCGCGCGACGCCTATCAGCGGGATTATCAGGGCTTCGGCTTCGGCCGCTGGCGGGGCTGATACCAAGGGGGCCGGTTCCCTTGGCCTTTCGCGCGACGGCGGACGGGTGGCGCGACGGCCATGATCGCTGCCATGGCGCGACACCGCCATGTCCAGGCATCGCGCCAGTATCGCCGAAGCCCCCGCCCGGCGGCGAAGGGCTCGCACGGGCCGAGGCCCGACTGAACCGGGCCCCCTGAAGCAGGGTCGCCACGAGGCTGCGCAGCGCAAGCGCCCTTGCATCCCGGCATCTCCATCCCAAGATGGGGGAAAGCGCATTCCCCCCTGGAGGCCGATGAAACGCTGGCTTTTCCTTCCCGCCCTGCTGGCCGCGCTGGCCGCCTGGGTCTGGCATCCGCCCCGGCCGCTGACGCAGGCGGCGTTGCTGGCGCGCTACGACGCGCCCTTGCCGGCACAGGTGCCACGCGCGGTCTATCATCTCGGGCATAGCCTGGTCGGGCAGGACATGCCGGCGATGCTGGCGCAGTTGATGGGGCGGGATTATCGCTACAACAGCCAGCTCGGCTGGGGCGCCTCGCTCGACCAGCACTGGCGCGAGGCCGTGCCCGGCCATGCCGAAGAGAACCGCGCGCCCGCCTTCCGCCCGGCGCATGAGGCGCTGCGCTCGGGCGATTACGACGCGGTGGTGCTGACCGAGATGGTCGAACTGCGCGACGCCATCCGCTACCATGACAGCGCCGGGGCGCTGCGGAAATGGGCGCTTCTGGCGCGCGAGGCGCGGCCGGGGGTGCGGCTCTATCTCTACGAGACCTGGCATCCGCTGGACGATCCGGCCGGCTGGCTGACCCGCATCGACCGCGATCTGGCGGATCTGTGGAAGGGCGGGCTGCTGGCCCCCGCCATGGCGGAGGAGGCGGTGGGCACCATCCATGTCATTCCCGGCGGGCAGGTGCTGGCCGCGCTCGTGCGCGAGGCCGAGGCGGGCCGGATACCGGGGCTGAGCCGGCGCGAGGATCTGTTCCGCCGCAACCCGGATGGCACGCAGGACCGGATTCACCTCAACGATCTGGGCGCCTATGTCATCGCGCTCACCCATTACGCGGTTCTGGCGGGGCGGAGCCCGGTCGGCCTGCCGCATGAGCTGACCCGCGCCGATGGCCGCCCTGCGGCGGCTCCCGCGGCGGAGACGGCGCGCGCCATGCAGGCGGTGGTCTGGCGGGTGGTGCGCGGCTATGCTCCCTCCGGCGTCAACGGGTGAAAGGTGGCCCATGTCCCTCTTCGCGGCTCTGGCCGACATTCTCTTCGTGGGGCACAGCCTCGTCGGCCCCGGCCTGCCGCCGCTGCTGGAGGCCGCCCTGGCCGCGCGGATGGACACGCCGCCGGCCGTCGAGGCGCAGATCATCAACGGCGCCCCGCTGCGCTACCAGTGGGACCACGCGGCCGAAGCGGAGGGCGTGAACGGCCGCGACCGGCTGGCCACGGGCGGGATCTCGACGCTGATCCTCACCGAGGGCATCCCGCTCGGCCTGCAAGTGGAGTGGAACGACAGCGCCGGCTATGCCGCCCGCTGGGCCGAAGCCGCGTGGACCGCCGATCCGGCGGCGCGGGTCTTCGTCTACGAGACGTGGCACAGCCTCGATCCCGCCAAGGCGGGGGATGACAGCCCCGGCTCCGATCTGGCCTGGGCCGACCGGATCGCCGCCGACCTGCCGGTCTGGGAGGGGATCGCCGCCGCCGCCGGGGCGCGGCGACCGGAGGGGGCCCCGCCGGTGCGGCTGATCCCGGCCGGGCAGGCCATGGCGCTGGCGGCGAAGGCGGCGGAGGCCGGGGATCTGCCCGGCATCGCCGGGATCGGCGATCTCTTCGAGGACGACATCCATCCCAACGACCGGGGCCGCTACCTGATCGCCATGACCCATGTCGCCACGCTGACCGGCGAGACGCCCGAGGGCCTGCCGGCGCGGCTGGTGCGCCGTTGGGAAAGCCGGGAGGCGGTGATCTCCGACGATCTCGCGGCGGCGCTGCAACGGATCGCCCGGCAGGCGGCGGAGGCGCAGCGGGCGCGCGAGGCGGCGGGGGAGACGGCCCCCGCGCTGCCCGCCGGGGCCGCTTCGGCGCCATCCGACGGGCCCCTCGCAGCGGAGGGCGCCGAAAGCGGGGCCGGCGAAAAGGAGACCGCTCCCCCCGGCGCAGGGCCCGGCCCTCTCGCAACAGCGGCTTCCGGCGCTTCCGCCGGCGCGGGAGATGAGGCCGCGACGACCGATGCCCCCGGAACTGCGGCGGCCATTCCCGCACGGGCCGAACCCGAGCCGCCTCCGGGATCGGCGGGGAACGGGGCCGTTCCCGACCCCGCTCCGGCCGCGCCCGCCTTCACCCCGGTCACCAATCCCGCGCTCTCGCTCGGCCTCGCCGCGGTGGCCGACTGGTCGACCGAGCAACCCTTCCTCGACGTGATGAAGACCGCCCGGCCCTGGATCGCCCATACCGCCGAAGCCTGGGACGGCATGGACGAACGGCAGCTGGCCGAGGGCGGCTGGCTCGACGCCGAGGGCTGGCCCATCGCCTTTCCGCCCGGGGTCACCGGCATCTCCACCCTGGTCCTGACCGACCTGCCGGAAGAGGCGGGCGGCGTGGCCGGGCGCTATCTGCTGCGCTGGCAGGGCGAGGGCGAGCTGCGGCTCGACGGTCGGGCAAAGAATGTGACACCGCTGCCCGGCGGCGGCTTCGCCTTCGACTACACACCCGGCGAGGGGATGGTGCTGCTGACCCTGACCCGCATCGACCCCGCCAACCCGCTCCGCCGGATCACCGTGGTGCGCGAGGATCGCGCCGCCCTGCTGGCCTCGGGCGGGATCTTCAACCCCGACTGGCTGGCGCGCATCCGGGGGGTGAAGGGCATCCGCTTCATGGACTGGATGGCCACCAACAATTCCACCCTCGCCACCGTGGAGGCCAGCCCCAAGCCCGATGACTACACCTGGGCGCGCAATGGCGTGCCGATCGAGGTCATGGTGGCGCTGGCCAACGAGCTCGACGCCGATCCGTGGTTCACCCTGCCGCATCTGTCGAGCGACGGGCTGGTGCGCTTCTACGCCGAGACGGTGGCCGACCTGCTGGAACCGGAACTGAAGGCGCATGTGGAGTTCTCCAACGAGGTCTGGAACTTCATGTTCGGTCAGGCCCGCTGGGCGGCGGATCAGGCGAAGGCGCGCTGGGGCGACGAGAACGCCTGGATGCAGGTCTACGGCCTGCGCGCGGCCGAGGTGATGGCGATCTGGTCCGAGGTGTTCGGCGAGAGCGCCGAGGCGCGGCTGGTGCGGGTGATCGGCACCCAGACCGGCTGGCTCGGGCTGGAGGAGCAGATGCTGGAGGCCCCGCGCGGCGTGGCCGAGGGGCTGCGACCGCCGAAGGAAAGCTTCGACGCCTATGCGGTGACCGGCTATTTCGCGGCGATGCTGGGCGATCCGGTGAAGCTGCCGATGCTGAAGGACTGGCTGGCCGAAAGCGCCGCCGCCGATCCGGCGCAACCCTTCGCGCTGGCGATCCGCCGCGCGGCGGAGGAGCTGGAGGACGGCCGCCATTCCGGCATTCCCGACGATACGCTGACCGACCTGCTGACCCGCATCCTGCCCTATCAGGCCGAGGTGGCGCGCAAGGCCGGGCTGAAACTGGTGATGTACGAGGGCGGCACCCATGTCACCGGCACCGGCCCGGTGGTCGACGAGGCCGAGGTCACCGCCTTCTTCGCGCAACTGAACTACGCGCCCGAGATGGGGGCGCTTTACGAGCGCCTGCTGAAAGGCTGGGCCGGGCTGACCGACGCGCCGTTCAACGCCTATGTCGACGTGACCGCCGCCTCCAAATGGGGCAGTTGGGGGGCGCTGCGCCATCTGGGCGACGAGAATCCGCGCTGGCGGGCGTTGGCCAAGGGCTGCGTGTCCTGCGAGGATCTGCGCCCGGCCCCCTGATCGGCGCCATCAGCATGTCCCGAGGGAGCCATGGGGCGAAACGGCGCCGGACCCGGCAGGGCCGCCGGTCAGACCGTCGCGGGGGCCACGACCCAGATCACCTCGCAGGGCTGGTCGCCAAGCGTCGAGAAGCGCACCATGCTCTGCGCCGGAAAGGCGAAGCTGTCGCCCTCGCGGATCACGAAGCTGCGGCCGTCGAGTTCCAGCCCGAGGGTGCCCTTCAGCACCAGCCCGCATTTGCCGCCCTCGGCGTTGCAATAGGGCTCGCCCGAATCGGCGCCGGGTTCCATCAGGAAGCGCAGCATCTGGATCTGCGGCTGGCTGTCGGGGGTGAGGATCTCCTTGCGCAGCGCGCCGTCGTGATAGGACAGCTCGCGCCGCGCGCCGGCGCGGACCACGATGTCGGCATCCTCGGCGGGCTGGTCCTGCGGCCCCTCGAACAGCCAGATCACCGGCATTTCCAGCGCGTCGCAGATCGCCCGCATCGACTTGATGGAGGGCACCGCCAGCCCGCGCTCGACCTGGCTGATCATGCCGACCGAAAGGCCCGCCTTCTCGGCCACCTGCTTCAGCGAAAGGCCCTTCACCTTCCGGCGCAGGCGCAGCCGCCCGCCGATCCGGTGCTGTTCCGCGCTCAGTCGGGTCATCGTGTCCATCGGGGTGCGCGCCTCTCGCCCAAAACTTCACTTATCGGCATGGAATTTTTCCTTTCTTAAAATTTCTTGACTAGAATTTCAATCACATCATAGCATGCCCCTGTCGGATACGCATCGGCCGCCGTTGGGAGGCGGGGCCGGTGCCCGGAAAGCGGGCCGCGACGCCGGCCGTTTCGCTGGTCAACCCGTCCGACAAAGGGGAGGAACATGAAGCTTCTGAAGCTGGCACCATTCTGCGCCGTCGCGGCGCTTTCCGCCACCGCCATCGAGGCGCGCGATTTCACCATCGCGGGCTGGGGCGGCAATTATCAGGACGCCCAGCGCGCCGCCTATTTCGAGCCCTTCGCCCAGTCGAAGGGGCTGAAATTCATCGAGACCACCTATCTCGGCGGTCTGGCCGAGCTCAAGACCATGGCCGAGACCGGCAATGTGATCTGGGATCTGGTCATCACCGATGGCGCGACGCTGCAACTCGGCTGCGACGAGGGGCTGTTCGAGCCGCTCGACTGGGAGGCCATCGGCGGCAAGGACAAGCTGATCCCCGAGGCGGCCGGCATCTGCGGCGTCGGCAATGTGGTGATCGGCAACGGCTTCGCCTACAACGCCGCCACCTTCCCCGAAGGGCCGAAGAACTGGGCCGACTTCTTCGACCTGGAGAAATATCCCGGCAAGCGCGGCATCAAGAACGACCCGATGATGAACCTGGAATACGCGCTGATGGCCGACGGGGTGCCGCCCGATCAGGTCTACGAGGTGCTGGGCACGCCCGAGGGCGTGGACCGCGCCTTCGCCCAGTTCGACAGGATCAAGGCAGAGCTGCAATATTGGGACGCCGGCTCGCAGCCCGTCGAATGGCTGGCCGCCGACAATGTGGCGATGAGCACCGCCTATAACGGCCGCATCATCATGGCCGCGAAGGAAGGCAAGCCGCTGAGCTATGTCTGGACCAACCAGATCTACAATATCGACGCCTGGGCGGTTCCCACCAACTCGCCCTTCAAGGCCGAGGCGATGGACTTCATGAAGATCGCCAATTCGGCCGAGAACCAGGCGAAATTCTCGGAGCTGATGCCCTACGGGCCGACCAATGTCGACACCATCGCGCTGCTGCCGCCCGAGGTGTCCGCCAACCTGCCGGCGGGCGAGAACATCAAGGACTCGCTGTTCTTCTCGGATGCGTTCTGGATCGACCACAAGGACGAGCTGACCGAACGCTGGAACAACTGGGCGACGCATTGACGCGGCCGATCCCGGCCCCGCCCGTCCGCCACGGACGGGCGGGGCGCCTTCCACGCCCCTAGCCCGAGAGCCGCCCGATGTCGATCCCGTCGCAGAAGCCGCATGGCGGACGGCTGGCCGCCCTTGTGCTGCTGGTCCTGCCGCTGGCGCTTTATATCCTCGTCTATCTCGTGCCGCTCGGCTCGATCGTCTCGCTCAGCGTCGACAACCGCGCGCTGAGCGACCGTTTCCCGGCCCTGCGCGCCGTGCTGGACCAGGGCGCGGCAGCCGCGCCCGACGCGCGGGCCGCGGCCCTGCTCTCGGATCTGGGCGGGCTCGACACCCGCCAGCAGGGCGAGACGGCGCGGATGCTCAATCAGGAAGTCGCGGGTTTCCGCTCCCTGCTGCTGGAGACCAGCCGCAACGCCGCGGCGATCCCGCCCACCATGGAGGGGCTGCTCGCCTTCGACGGCCGCTGGCAGGAGGCGCGGTACTGGGAGGTCATCGCGCGCAATGTCAGCCCGATCTCCTGGCGGCATTTCCAGAAGGCGACCGGGCTGAAGCCCGGCCCCGACGGCAGCCTGCACCTGGCCGAGGGCGACGACATCTACCTGCGCATCATGCTGCGCACGCTGGTCATCGCGCTTCAGGTGACGGCGCTGACCGTGCTGCTGGGCTATCCGCTGGCCTATGCGGTGGCCAATGCCTCGCCCCGGTGGAGCGCCTTCATCCTGACGGTCATCCTGCTCAGCTTCTGGACCTCGATCCTCGTGCGGACGACGGCCTGGGTGGTGCTGTTGCAGACCAACGGCCTCATCAACACGCTGCTGATCTGGCTGGGCGCCACCGCCGAGCCGGTGCAGCTCATCTTCAACCGCTTCGGAACGCTGGTCGCCATGACCCATGTGCTGCTGCCTTTCGCCATCATCCCGATGATGAACGTGATGCGCACCATTCCCGCCTCGCAGGGGCAGGCGTCGCGCAGCCTCGGCGCCGGCGGGGTGGAGACCTTCCTGCGGGTCTACCTGCCGCAAAGCCTGCGCGGCGTGGTGGTGGGCGGCGGCACCGTCTTCATCCTGGCGCTGGGCTTCTACGTCACCCCCGCGCTGACCGGCGGGCCGGGGGACCAGATGCTGTCCTGGTATATCGCCGATTTCGTGCGGAAGAGCCTCAACTGGGGCATGGCCTCGGCGCTGTCGGTGATGCTGCTCGGCGGGGTGCTGGCGCTGCTGGCGATCTACGGGCTCGCGCGCCGGCTGATGGCGCGGCCGGGAAAGGTGGCCTGAGATGTCGCGCGCGATCTACTGGGCCAGCCTCGTCCTGAGCCTCGCCTTCCTCGCCCTGCCGCTGCTGCTGGTGCTGCCGCTGGCCTTCAACACCAGCTCCTTCCTCACCTATCCGATGGAGGGCTTCACCTTCCGCTGGTTCGCCGAGGTGTTCGGGCAGGAGAGCTGGACCAACGCCATCCTGAACAGCGTCAAGGTGGCGCTGGGCGCCATGGTGCTGGCGGTGCTGATCGGCGGCCTCGCCGCGACCGGGGCGATCCTGACCGGGCGCGTGGCGCAGATCCTGCTTTCGGCGCTGTTCGTCTCGCCGCTGGTCATTCCCAGCATCGTGGTGGCCGTGGCCTTCGCCTATGCCTTCGGCCGGGCCGGGCTGTCGGGCAGCTATCTGTCGCTGGTGCTGGCGCATGCCATTCTCGGCGCGCCGCTGGTGTTCCTGTCGGTGCTCACCTCGCTGCGCGGGCTCGACCCGGCGCTGGATCAGGCGGCGGCCTCGATGGGGGCGTCGCGGCTGCACCGCTTCTACCATGTGACGCTGCCGCTCGCCGCGCCGGGCTTCCTCGCCGGGGCGCTGTTCGCCTTCATCACCTCGTTCGACGAGGTGGTGGTGGCGCTGTTCCTCGCCGCCCCCGAATCCACCACCCTGCCCATCGCGCTGTTCGCCGGCCTGCGCGACCGGCTGCAACCGACCATCGTCGTGGTGGCGCTGATGCTGTCCCTGGTCAGCCTGGCATTCCTGCTGGTGCTGGGACGGATGCAGAAGCGCACCGCCGCCGCGCGCCAGACCTGACGGAGCCTGCCATGTCCTTCATCGAGATCCAGTCCGTCAACAAGCACTACAATTCCGTGCAGGCGCTGTTCGACGTGTCGCTGACCGTCCGCAAGGGCGAGTTCGTCACGCTGCTCGGCCCGTCCGGCTCGGGCAAGACCACGCTCCTGCGCATCCTGTCGGGGTTCGAGCCGGTCACCTCCGGCACGATCCGGATGGAGGGGCGCGACATCACCGCCCTGATCCCGGAGAAGCGGAATTTCGGGCTGGTGTTCCAGGGCTACGCGCTGTTTCCGCATATGTCGGTGGCCGACAACATCGCCTATCCGCTGAAGGTGCGCCGCAAGAACCGGGCCGAGATCGCCGACCGGGTGCAGGCCATGCTCGACCTCGTGCAGCTCGGCCAGTTCGCCCGCCGCAAGCCGCACGAATTGTCGGGCGGCCAGCAGCAGCGCGTGGCGCTGGCGCGCGCGCTGGTGTTCCAGCCGGATCTGCTGCTGCTCGACGAGCCGATGTCGGCGCTGGACAAGAAGCTGCGCTTCGACCTTCAGGAGGAGTTGCGCGACATCCATCGCCGCCTGGGCACCACCTTCATCAACGTGACCCACGACCAGGAGGAGGCGATGCACATGTCCGACAGCATCGCCGTGATGAACCAGGGCCGGATCGAGCAATACGGCAGCGCCTTCGCGCTCTACCGCCAGCCGCAAAGCCGGTTCGTCGCGGGCTTCATCGGCAAGTCGAACCTGCTGGAGGGCACCGTCTCCGCCGGCGTCTTCCGGGCGGAGGGCGTCGCCGTGGCGCTGCCGGAGGCCGGCCCGGACGGCGCCGCCGCCCTGATGCTGCGCCCCGAGGACGCGGCGCTGTCGCTCACCCCGGGCGAGGACGGCCGGGCGGCGCTGCCGGCCGAGGTGGTCAGCTCCACCTATTCGGGCGACCGCGCGCTCTACACCCTCGCCCTCGGCCCGCGGGCCCGCTTCCTGATCTACGGCCCGGCCCGCGCCGGGCTGATCGCCGACGGCGCCCGCGTCTTCGTCACCTTCGACCCGCAGGACTGCCTGCTGCTTCGCTGAGCCCGGAAGGAAACCCCGTGAACCGCCTGAAACACACCGCCCCCTCCACCGCCGGCCCCGGCCTGGCGTCGCGCCCCGATCCCGAGGCCGTGCTGGAAGGCGCGCCCGAATTCACCACATGGCCCTGCCTCGACGGCCCGGTGCAAAGCGGCATCTGGGCGGCGACGCCCGGCCTGCACCGCGTCTCGCGCGACGACAGCACCTTCGAGCAGTTCTACATCCTGGAGGGCGAGATCGAACTGGCCGAGGACGGCTGCGACACGCCCCGCCGCTTCGGCGCCCATGACCTCGTGGTGATCGAGCCCGGCTTCCGCGGCACCTGGCGCACCATCACGCCGGTCCGGAAAATCTACTTCACCGCCCGGATCTAGCCGGACGGCGGGCTTTCACGGCAAAAACAACGGGGAAGATCATGAAGACGACGCCTTTCTGGTGGGAAGAGGCCGAGCCGGCCCATGGCGAGCGCGGCTTCGACAAGGAGAGCTGCGGCGCGCTGATCGTCGGCGCCGGCTATACCGGCCTGTCGGCCGCCATCACCATGGCCGAGGCCGGGATAAGCGACATCTTCGTGATCGACGCGATGCGCATCGGCGAGGGGGCGAGCTCCCGCAATGGCGGCCAGATCGGCAATGCGCCGAAATTCGACCTCGCCTATGCCAGCCGCAAGTTCGGCGACAAGCGGGCGCGCGAGATCATGGACGATTACGACCAGGCGATGCCCTTCCTGCTGAAGCGCGCGGCCACCCTGGCCGATCCGTTCGACCTCAGCCTGAACGGCGCGGTGACCGGGCTGCACAGCCGCAAGGACCTGCGCAAGCTCCAGCAACTCCGCGACAGCCTGCCCGCCGACAAGCGCGCCGATTTCGAGCTGCTGGACGAGACCGAGATGCGCCGGGCGCTGAATACCGGCATCTATCGCGGGGCGCTGGTGAAGCACGACCAGGGCGGCCTGCATCCGGCGAAATACGTCCGGGCGCTGGCCAACCGGGCAAGGGCGCTCGGCGTGCGGATCTTCACCGGCTGGCGCTACATGGGCGCGACCCGCGACGGCGGCGGCCATCTGGCGCGGCTGGCCGATGCCTCCGGGCAGACGGTGGCGATCCGGGCCGACAAGGTGCTGCTCTCGGCGAACGGCTATGCCGGGCCCGAGCTGCCCTGGCTCAGGAAGCGCATCATCCCGGTGCAGAGCTACATGATCGCCACCGAGCCGCTGCCCTTCGACCGGCTGGAGGAACTGATCCCGCAGAACCGCGTGGCGGGCGACACCAAGCATATCCTCTACTACTTCCGCCGCTCGCCCGACGGCACGCGGATGCTGTTCGGCGGCCGGGCCCGCTTCCGCACCTCGACCGAGGAGGAATCGGCGCAGGGCCTGCAACGGTTCATGCTGCATACCTTCCCCTCGCTGAAAGGGGTGGGGATCACCCATTCCTGGCTGGGCAATGTCTGCTTCGCCTATGATTTCGTCACCCATCTGGGACGGATGGAGGACGGGGTCCACTATTCCTCCTGCTACAACGGGAACGGCATCTCGATGGCCACCTATATGGGCCATCGCGCGGCCGAGATGGTGATGGGCGTGCCCGGCCACGACCGGGGCGTGGTGAACACGCATTTCCCGCGCCTGTGGTTCTACAACGGCTCGCC
>JBDHSR010000033.1:0-15362 GCA_039808305.1 Gemmobacter sp.
GGCGTGGCGATCCGCAATGGCGGGCGGGTGATGAAGAATGTCACCGGCTATGACCTGGTGAAGCTGATGGCGGGGAGCCGGGGGCGGTTGGGTGTCATCACCGAAGTGGCGCTGAAGGTCCTGCCGGTGCCGGAGGTGGCGGCGACGCTGTGCCTGCCCGGCCTCGACGCGGCGCGGGCGGTGGCGGCGATGGCGGCGGCTTTGGGCTCGCCCTATGAGGTGACGGGGGCGGCGCATTGGCCGGGGCGGGGGACCTTCCTCAGGATCGAGGGGTTCGAGGCCTCGGTGCGCTACCGGCTCGGGCGGTTGCGGGAGGTGCTGGCGCCCTTCGGCGCGGCGGAGGCGGTGGCGGACCCCTGGGATGCGGTCCGCGACGTGGCGCCGCTGGCCGGGCCGGGCGATCTCTGGCGGTTGGGCCTGCGGCCGTCGGAGGCGGCGGAGGTGGTGGCGCGGCTGGAGGCCGAGGCGGTGCTGATGGATTGGGGCGGCGGCCTCGTCTGGGCGCGGGTCGCGCCGGGGGCCGATGTCCGGGCGCGGCTCGGGCGGTTTGCCGGCTGGGCGCGCTGTTTGCGCGGGGCGGAGGCCGAGGTGCCGGAACCGCCCGAGCTTGCGGCCCTGAGCGCGGGCCTGCGGCGGCAATTCGATCCGCGCGGGATCTTCGCATGAGGTTCCTTGCCATCTATGCCGGCCTGCCGCTGCTCGCCTATCTGGCGCTTTGCGCGCTGCCGCGCGGACGGCCGGCCCTGGCGGGGCTGGGGGCCGGGTTGGCCGGGGCGCTGTGGCTCCATCTCCATTACGGCCGGGTGGGCGATCCCTGGGGGCGGATGCTGGCCCTTGCGTTCATGGGCGGGGTGCTGCTGGCCGGAGTGGCGCAGGCTCTCCGGCGCTGGCTGCCCGGCTGGCGCTATCGCACCGTGGCGGCGGGGCTGCCGGGGCTGCTGGCGCTGGTCCTGTTCGGGATTGTGGAGGTTTAGGCGATGCGGACCGATTTCACCCCCGAGCAGTTGCGCGACCCGGCCCTCGCGCGGGCCAACCGCATCCTGCGCGCCTGCGTGCATTGCGGCTTCTGCACCGCCACCTGCCCGACCTATCAGGTGCTGGGCGACGAGCTCGACAGTCCGCGCGGGCGGATCTACCTCATCAAGGACATGCTGGAGAGCGGCCGGCCGGCGGACGCCAGGACCGTGACGCATATCGACCGCTGTCTGGGTTGCCTCGCCTGCATGACCACCTGCCCGAGCGGGGTGGATTACATGCACCTGATCGATCAGGCGCGGGTGCATGTGGAGCGGACCTGGCGGCGGCCATGGCGCGACCGCGCCCTGCGCTGGCTGCTGGCGCGGGTGATCCCCTATCCGGGGCGGTTCCGGCTGGCGCTGCTGGGCGCGAAGCTGGCGCGGCCCTTCGCGCGGCTCCTGCCGGATGCGCGGCTGCGGGCGATGATCGCCATGGCGCCGAAGCGGGTGCCGCCGGTCAGCCGCAACGACGACGCGCAGGTCTTTCCGGCGCAGGGGGTGCTACGGATGCGGGTGGCGCTGCTCACGGGGTGCGCGCAGAAGGCGCTCGATACCGACATCAACGACGCCACGATCCGCCTCCTGCGCCGTCTCGGCTGCGAGGTGGTGGTGGCGCGCGGCATGGGCTGTTGCGGGGCGCTGGCGCATCACATGGGGCGGGCGGAGGAAAGCCATGCCCAGGCCGCGCGCAACATCGCCGCCTGGATGGCGGAGAAGCGGGGCGGCGGCCTCGACGCCATCGTGATCAATACCAGCGGCTGCGGCACCACGGTGAAGGATTACGGCCATATGTTCCAGGATGGCGCGCTTGCCGCCGAGGCGGCGGAGGTGGCGGCGCTGGCGCTGGATGTGAGCGAATTGCTCGCGCGCCTCGGCCTGCCCGAAGGCGCGCCGAAAGGGCTGCGCGTCGCCTATCACGCCGCCTGTTCGCTGCAACATGGCCAGCAGGTGAAGGCGGCGCCGAAGGACCTGCTGAGACGCGCCGGTTTCGAGGTGGTGGAGCCGGCGGATAGCCATCTCTGCTGCGGCTCCGCCGGAACCTACAACCTGTTGCAGCCGGCGCTGTCGGCGGAACTGCGCCGCCGCAAGGTGGCGACGCTGGAGGCGAAGGCGCCGCAGGTGATCGCCGCCGGCAATCTCGGCTGCATGATGCAGATCGGCGCGGGCACGGCGGTGCCGGTGGTGCATACCGTGGAACTGCTGGACTGGGCGACCGGCGGGCCGGTGCCGCGCGCCCTGCGGGACGGCGCGCTTGCCTGAGGCGCGGTTTTGCCACATTGCTGCCGGAGATGCCCCCTAAGGCAAGGGAATGATGAAACGCGCCCTGCTGATCCTGTTCGCGGCTTTCGCCGCCGCCCCGCTCGCCGCGCAGGACGCGCGGCTGCGCAGCCTGGAAAGCGCCGATGACGGGCGCGGCTGGGAGGCGGTGGGGCGGCTGAACCTCGGCCGCAAGGGCTTCTGCACCGGGGCCCTGATCGCGCCGGATCTGGTGCTGACCGCCGGGCATTGCCTTTACGACAAGGAGACCGGCGCGCGCATTCCGCCCGGCGAGATCGAATTCCTCGCCGGTTGGCGCAACGGCCGCGCGGCGGCCTATCGCGGGGTGCGGCGGGCGGTCGCGCATCCCGACTACGTCTATGGCGGGCAGGCGAAGCTGGGCCGGGTGCAGCACGACCTCGCGCTGATGGAGCTGGACCGGCCGATCCGGCTGCCCTCGATCCGGCCGTTCGAGACCGATGGCCAGCCGCATCGCGGCGACGCGGTGGGGGTGGTCTCCTACGCGCGCGAACGGGCCGAGGCGCCCTCGCTTCAGGAAATGTGCGAGGTGCTGGGGCAGAAGCCGGAAATGCTCATCCTGTCCTGCGACGTGGATTTCGGCGCCTCGGGCGCGCCGGTCTTCTCGTTCCGCGACGGGGTGGCGCGGGTGGTCTCGGTGGTCTCCGCCAAGGCGGAGGTCGAGGGGCGGAAAGTGGCGCTCGGCACCTCGCTGGAACTGCCGCTGGCCGATCTGCGCCGCGAGCTGGCGCAGGGCGACGGCAGGCTGCGGCGGGTGGTGCCGCTGGCCGAGCAGCCCGCAACCCGCGCGGGCGGGGCGAAATTCCTGCGGCCGGGCGACTGAGCGGCGGGGCTTGAAACCGGCGCGCCGGCTTCCCAGATTGCTGCTGCCGGGCGCCATCACGGGTCCGGCGGACAACCGTCGGCCCGCCCGGACCAAGGGGGGCCGCAGATAGCATCGCTCGAAGAGGATGACCATGCGCAACCTTGATTTCGCACCGCTTTACCGTGCCACCGTGGGCTTCGACCGGATCGCCGACCTGATGGATCGCGCGCTTTCCGCCGATGTCGCCCAGCCGACCTACCCGCCCTACAATATCGAGAAGACCGACGAGAATGCCTGGCGCATCTCGATCGCCGTCGCCGGCTTCACGCCGGAGGAGCTGAATGTCGAACTGCGTGACGGCGCGCTGTTCGTCACCGCCCGCAAGGCGCCCGAGACCGCCGAACGCAACTTCCTGCATCGCGGCATCGCCACCCGCGCCTTCGAGCGCCGCTTCGCGCTGGCCGATCATGTCCGGGTCACCGGGGCGAGCCATGAGCACGGGATGCTCCATATCGACCTCGTGCGCGAGACGCCCGAGGCGCTGAAACCCCGCCGGATCGAGATCGCGCGCTCTGCCGCGATCACCGAGACGGCGGTGAACTGAAAGCGGGCGGCTGCGGGCCGCTCCGAACCCTTCCCTGCCGCGATCATCCGAATGGCAGTGGACGGAAACGCGAAGGCCCGGCGAAAGCGCCGGGCCTTTTTTATGGCCTACCGCCCCAGCGCCTGCGCCAGCCGCATCAGGTTCACCGCCTCGATCCGGTAGCCGAACGGATCCTCGCCCCGCGCGCCCTCGGCGAGCTTGATCGCCTCGTCCCAGCCCCAGTCGCCCAGATAGGTCGCCCCGGTCAGCAATTGCCCGAAGCCCGCGATGGCGGCGGCGAAGCGGGCATCGGCATCCGCCGCCTCCGCCCCGGTGATCGGGGTTTCGATCAGCGCGCTTTCGTTGGCCCCCGGCGCCTTCCAGCGCAGCCGCAGGAAGCCGATCTCGTCGCCGGTCTGCGGCACAGGCTCGGCGCCGTAGCGCAGCGGGTCGTTCAGCCGGGCGGGGCTGTCCGGTGCGGTGATCTCGTAAAGCGCCGTCACCTGATGGCCGGCGCCGATCTCGCCCGCGTCCACCTTGTCGTTGTTGAAGTCCTCGCGCCGCAGCGCGCGGGTCTCGTAGCCGATCAGCCGGTATTCGGCGACCTGTGCGGGGTTCCACTCGACTTGCACTTTCACGTCATCGGCCAGCGGGAACAGCGCCCCGGAAAGCTGGTCCACCAGCACTTTCCGCGCTTCCTGCGCCGTGTCGATATAGGCGGCCATCCCGTTGCCGTTCTGCGCCAGCGCCTGCATCACCGCATCGTCGAGATTGCCGCGCCCGAAGCCCAGCACCGAAAGATAGGTGCCGGAGTTTCGCTGTTGGGCCACGTAATCCTCCAGCGCCTGCGGATCGCTGATGCCGACGTTGAAATCGCCATCGGTCGCGAGCAACACCCGGCTCACCTCGCCCGGCGCGGCCATCTGCGCCGCCACTTGATAGGCCAGCGCCAGCCCCTCGGCCCCGGCGGTGGAGCCGCCCGCGCCGAGCCGGTCCAGCGCGGCCGAGATCGCGGCGGCATCGGTGGCGGAGGTCGGCTCCAGCACCGTGCCGGCCGATCCGGCATAGGCGACGATGGCCACCTGATCCTCGGGGCGCAGTTGCGGCAGCGTGAGCCGCAGTGCCTGTTTCAGGAGCGGCAGCTTGGCCGGATCCTCCATGCTGCCCGAGGTGTCGACCAGGAAGACGAGGTTCAGCGGCGGCCGGTCGGCCAGCGCCGGCAGACGACCCTGAAGGCCGATCCGCACCAGCCGCGTCTCCGCGTTCCACGGCGTCGGCATCACGGCGACATCGGCGCGGAACGGCCGGTCGCCCTCGGGCGCGGGATAGGCATAGGGGAAATAGTTCACCATCTCCTCGATCCGCACCGCCTCCTTCGGGGGCAGATGGCCGGAGGTCAGGCTCTGCCGGATCACCGCGTAAGAGGCGGTATCGACATCGACCGAGAAGGTGGAGACCGGCGCCTCGGCCACCGCCTTTACCGGATTGGCCTCGGCATTGGCGAAAGCCTCGGTATCGGCGGGGAGGGGCGGCGCGATGTCCTGCGGCGCCGCCAGTCCCACGACGGCCGGCGCGGCCTGCCGCGTCCTGGCGAGCGGCGCCGGGGCGGGCGCCGCCTCCATCTCCGGCATCGGCGCGGCCTCTTGCAGCTCCGCGCGTTTCGCGGTCTCCGCCGCCTGTGGCGCGGCCGCGATTTCCGGCGCCGCCTCCATCCCCGGCGTTTCGGAGGCCGCCCCGGCCGGTGCGGCGTCTCCGGCGCCATGCGCGTGCTCCGGCCCGGAGGGTTCGGCCCGCATGTCGCGCTGCGCCGCGCCGGACGGCTCCGCCGTGGTCGCGGGCTTCGGTGTCGCGGGCGGCCCCTCGCGCAGCATCGGGCCGAGCGCCACCACCGCCACGGCGAGGGCGGCGAGCGAGGTCGTTCCCGCCAGCAACCCGGCGGGGGAAAGGGATTTCAGCATGTCACGCACTCCGGTCAGGAAGCCCGCCTTTCTGGGGCTTGCCGGAATGGGACGCGCGGGCGCGGCGGTTTCTTGGCGCCCAGCGGATTTTTCGTCTGCGGCGCGGTCTTCCATCGCATCCAGATGCCGGTCGAAGTTTTCCAGCGCGGCGTCGAGCTCGGCATGGCGCGCCGCCGGGTCGGCCTCGGGCACCCGGCGCAGCGCGGCTTTCAGGGCGTCGAGTTCCTCGGTCATTCCGCCTCCTCCCGCGCGATCCGGCGCAGCCGCTTCTTCACCTCCGACATCCGCCAGGCGATGGTGCCCTCCGAAAGGCCGAGCACGGCGGCGGCCTCCGCCTGGGTCAGCTCCTCGCCCAGCACCAGCGCCACCGTCTCGCGCAATTCGGGGCTGAGCCGCGCCATCGCCTCCTCCAGCCAGAGCCGGGCGGCGCGCGCCGCCTCGTCCTCCTGCCGCCGGGCGATCTCCCAATCGCCCCAGCCATCGGCGGCGCGGGCGCGGGTCATCTGGCGGCGGCGCAGATCGGCGGCGGCGTTGACGGTGACGCGGTAGAGCCAGGTGGTGAACCGCGCCTCGCCGCGCCAGCCGGCGAGCTTCGCCGGCAGCGCCGCGCAGATCTCCTGCGCCAGATCCTGCGCATCCGCCGCCGAGCCGGTCAGCCGCCAGCCCAGCCGGTAGATGCGGTCGTAATGCCGCGTCACCAGCGCGGCGAAGGCCGCCCGGTCGCCGCCAGACGCGGCCGTCGCAAGGATCTCGTCGGCGGTATCCATCCTCATCCCGATCCTTCGGACGCGGCGCCCCGCCCCATCCTTGGCGCGGGGCGGAGAAAAAGAAAGGGGGCTTTCCGCCCCCTCTTGAGCCTGCGGCTCAATTCACCCCCGAGGATATTTTCAGACAGAAAATGGACAGAAGCGCGCGCTTTGCTCATTTTCTGTCTGAAAATATCCTCAGGGGGTGAGGCCCGGAACGGGCCGAGGGGGCGCGAGCGCCCCCTGTCTTCGCGGCGCGCCTCAGATGCTCAGGCAGATATATTTCATCTCCAGATAGTCCTCCATCCCGTGGCGCGAGCCTTCGCGGCCGAGGCCGGATTGCTTCACGCCGCCGAAGGGGGCGACCTCGGTGGAGATGATGCCGGTATTCACCCCGACGATGCCGTATTCCAGCGCCTCCTGCACGCGGGTGATGCGGCCGATGTCGCGGGCGTAGAAATAGGAGGCGAGGCCGAAGATCGTGGCATTGGCCTTCTCGATCACCTCTTCCTCGGTCTCGAAGCGGAAGAGGGGGGCGAGGGGGCCGAAGGTTTCCTCGTTGGTGACCAGCATCTCGTCGGTGACACCGGCGACGACGGTCGGTTCGAAGAACGAGCCGCCGAGATCGTGGCGATGGCCGCCGGTGACGATGCTGCCGCCCTTGGCCAGCGCGTCGGCGATATGTTCCTCGACCTTCTCGACCGCCGCCATGTTCACCAGCGGGCCGGTGGTCACGCCTTCCTTCAGCCCGTCGCCGACCTTCAGCTTCGCCACCGCCGCCGAGAGTTTGGCGGCGAAGGCGTCATAGACCCCGGCCTGCACATAGATGCGGTTGGCGCAGACGCAGGTCTGGCCGTTGTTGCGGAACTTCGACATCATCGCGCCCTCGACCGCCGCGTCGAGATCGGCGTCGTCGAACACGATGAAGGGGGCGTTGCCGCCGAGCTCCATCGAGCATTTCATCACCTGATCCGCCGCCTGGCGCAGCAGGATGCGGCCCACCTCGGTCGAGCCGGTGAAGGTGAGTTTGCGCACCGCGTGGTTCTCGCAGAATTCCTTGCCGATGTCCGAGGAGCGTTTCGAGGTGATGACCGAGAAGATGCCCTTGGGCAGCCCCGCGCGTTCGGCGAGCACGGCGAGCGCCAGCGCCGAAAGCGGGGTTTCCGCCGCCGGGCGGGCGACGAAGCCGCAGCCCACCGCCAGCGCCGGGCCGCATTTGCGGGTGATCATAGCATTCGGAAAATTCCACGGCGTGATCGAGGCGACCACCCCGATGGGCTGCTTCAGCACGGTGATGCGCTTGTCGCGCATATGGCCGGGGATGGTCTCGCCATAGACGCGCTTGGCCTCCTCGGCGAACCATTCGATGAAGCTGGCGCCATAGGCGATCTCGCCCTTGGCCTCGGCCAGCGGCTTGCCCATCTCGGCGGTGAGGATCGCGCCGAGATCGTCCTGGTTGGCCATCATCAGGTCGAACCATTTGCGCAGGATCTGGCTGCGCTCCTTGCCGGTGCGGGCGGCCCAGTCCTTCATCGCGGCCTGGGCCGCGGCGATGGCGCGGGCGGTCTCGGCCCGGCCGAGATTGGGCACGGTGCAGATCACGTCGCCGCGCGCCGGGTTGGTGACGGGGAAGTCGCTGCCGTCGTCGGCGTCGATCCATTCGCCGGCGACATAGGCCTTCGTCGCCAGCAGCGACGGGTCTTTCAGAAGCGACCGCAGGTCGGTGATGGAATCAAGCATGGGAAAACCTCCGGCAATGGGTTGGCAGAGAGAAAGCACGGGCGGGGGCGGGCTGTCCAGTTCGGCGGCGCGGTTTCGCGGAGGTTTGATCAAAACTTCGGGGGCGGGGGTGCGAGGGACGGGCTGCCCTTCCGGCGCGGATCGTGATAGCGAGGCGGCGGCAGGCGGGGAGGCGGCGACATGACGAAGGCATTGGTCATCATCGACATGCAGATGATGGTGCGGCATCGGATCGAGGCGGGGCGCGATCACGTCAATCCCGAGGCGCCGGAGCGGATCGCGGCGCTGGCCGCCGCGTTCCGCCGCAAGGGCTGGCCGGTGGTCCATGTCCGGCATCGCGACGATGATCCGGCCTCGCCGCTCCATCCCGATGCGGCGGGTTCTCCGCCGATGCCCTGCGCCGAGGCGCTGGAGGGCGAGCCGGTCTTCGTGAAGCGCACCTCCTCGGCCTTCGCCTCGACCGGGCTGGAGGAATGGCTGCGCGCCGCCGGGATCGCGGATCTGGTGATGACCGGCGCCGTCGCGGGGTTCTGCGTCAATTCGACGGCGCGGGCGGCGGCGGATCTGGGGTTCCGGGTGACGGTCGCGCGCGACGCGGTGATCGGCTTCGATCTGCCGGCGGAGGGGCTGTCGGCCAAGGTGATCTTCGATGTCACCATGGCGCATCTGGCGGCGGATTTCGCCGAAGTCGTCGAGACCGCCGCCCTGCTGGGCGCGTGAGCGGGTTCAGCCGTTGGCGTGCATCCGCTCGATATAGGCGCGCATCTCCTCGGCCTCGTGGCGGGCGTCGCGCAGCCCGTCCATGGCGGCGCGCAGCTCGGCCTCGGTCTGGGTGATCTGGTTGCTCAGCTCCGCCTCGCGCTGTTCGAGATAGATCAGCGCCTGGTCGCGGGTCTCCTCGGCCTCGTGCAGCGACTGGGCGAGGCGTTCGAGCTCGCCCATATCGGCGCCGGAGCTGCGGCGCAGGCGCTGGATCACCAGATGCGCGAACCAGCCCAGCGTGAAGGCCAGCATCAGCACGATGGCCGTGACGATGACGAATTCATTGCGGTTCATGCGGGTCTCGGCCTCGAAATCGGTTCTGGGAAGTCGGTTCTGGGGTCAGTTGCGGGCGGGGCGGGGTTTCGGCTTCACCGTCGCCTGTTCCGGGGCGACGGAGGGGCTGGTATCGGCCGAGAAATCGGGGGTGTCGCCATCGCCGGCGACGGGCGTGTCGACCTCCGCCTCGGGGGCAGGGGCGGCGGGGGCGGCGCCTTCCAGCAGGGTGAACTCGATGCGCCGGTTGGCCTCGCGTCCCTCCTCGGTGCCGTTGTCGGCGATGGGCAGGCCCTCGCCATAGCCCTTGGCGACGAGGCCGCTCACCGTCACCCTTCGGCCTTGCAGGGCGAGCAGCACCGCCTCGGCCCGCGCCTGGCTGAGCGCGAGATTGCCCTCGGTCGAGCCTTGCGCGTCGGTATGGCCGGCGACCTCCATCTTCAGCGCCGGGCAGCCGAGCAGGATTTTCGCCAGATCGGCCAGCGTCGCGTCGGCCTCGGCGGTGATCTCGGCCGAGCCGGGGGCGAAGGTGATCTTCCGCTGCGCCACCACCGCGTTCAGCCGGTCGGCGCATTCCTGCGGCGAGGGCAGGGCGGCGAAGGGATCGAACGCCTCGTCATAGCTGACCGAAACCTTGAACGGCTTGCCCTGGCCCAGCTTGTCCGACAGGATCTGCGCCACCCGGGCGCGGCCGTCCTGCCGGCCGCTGATGCCCGAGATCTCCACCGTGTCGGCGCGCACCGTCAGGCTGCCATGGTGCAGGACGGCCAGCGCCTCCAGCCCGGCCAGCACGCGGACCGGCCAGCCGTCGGGCAGTTCGGCGTCGAAGCGGGTGGCGGTGTAAACGCGGTCGGCGCCGAAGCGGGCGCGGGCGTAGCTGTCCACCGCCGATTTCAGCAATTCGTCGGTCAGCCGGCCGCGCAACTGCACCTGGCCCTGTTCCGACAGGCTCGCCGTGAACTCCGCCGGGCCCTGCGGCGCGGCGTCGGGCTTGGGCGGCAGGGTGGATTTCAGCGAGAACACCTTGGGCAGCGCCGTCTGCAACTCGCCCACCACCCGGTCGAAGGTGGCCTGCGGCGTGCCGGGATCGGCCAGAAGCGTCACGTCGGCATCCGAGAAGGTGATGCTGCCGCCGCCGAGATCGGCGACGGCGCGCACGCCGGCCTCGGCCGCCTCGGCCCAGCTCGGGGTCGGCACGCCGAGACCCACGGTGCAGATCGCGCCGGCATCCGCGCCGGCGGCGGCGCCGGCCTTCAGGATGCGGTCGCGCGCCTGGTCGGTATCGGCGGCGCAGGCGTCGAAGCGGGCGCCCTCGGCATCCTTGATGAAGCGCAGGGTGAAGGGGGTCAGCACCGGGCGCGGGGCGGAGATCTCGATCTGCACCTCGACCCCGGCCGGGCGCAGCCGGGCGAGCTCGGTCTCCAGCCGGCGCTTCTGCGCGTCGCTGTCGGAGATCGCGGTGACCCGCACCTTGCCCGCCGCGACCGAGACCTTGGAGCGCGGCAGCAGCTTCAGCGCCGCGGTGCCGAAATCCAGCGCGGCCTCCCAGCCCTCGGGGGCGGGGAAGGCGGCGGTCTCCAGCATGTCCGACAGCGGCAGGCCGCCGGCGATGCCGGCGATCTCGGCCGCCAGCGCCTCGTCGGCGGGCTCCACCCCGGCATCGGGATCGGCCGGCGCGGTGTCGGGCAGCAGGCCGATCAGCGAGATGCCGTCGGTGTTGCGCAGCATCTCGACCGAGAAGCGCGGCGCCTCCAGCGCCCGCATCGGCGCCACCTCCATCCGGTCGCGCACGCGCGAGCTGTCCACCACCGTCGCGGCGAGGTTGGCGACCCGGAACCGCGCGGCCTCGTTCGGGGCGGTGCCGTAAAGGCGGACCTGAAGGCCGGTGGCGCGGATATTGGGCCAGGTCAGCCCCTCGGTCAGCAGCCGGCTGCGCACCGCGGCCTCGGACCGGCTTTCGATCACGGTCGCCGCCGTCCAGGCGACGATGATCGACAGCAGGCCGCCGCCCACGAAAGCGGCCGTGGTCAGCAGGGCGGGCGGGATTCGCGGCGGGCGGGAACTTTCGGAACCGGACATGCGAGCTTCCTTAGGCCGCGCGCGGGCGGGGATCAATCAGAGCAGCGCCGCGCCGGCAAGAAACAGCGCAAGAATCAGTCCCGCGTCGCGGTTGGCGCGGAAAAGCCGCAGGCAGAGCGCGGTGTCGGTGGTGTCGAGCCGGGCGAGCTGCCAGTGCAGGTGCCAGCCGAAGACCCATATCCCGGCCAGCGCCGCCAGCAGCGGCGCGAGCGGCCCGCCCACCAGCGCCAGCGCCGCCGCCAGCGCGATCAGCGCCACCGAGGCGACAAGGAAACGGCGCAGCCAGCGATGGGTGTTTTCGTCGCCGAACAGCCGCGCGGTGGATTTCACCCCGATCAGCGCGTCGTCCTCCTTGTCCTGATGGGCGTAGATCGTGTCGTAGAACAGCGTCCAGGCGATGCCGCCGAGCCAGAGCACGACCGGCGCCGCCGTGAGGCTTCCCGTATGCGCGGCCCAGGCGACCAGCGCCCCCCAGTTGAAGGCGAGGCCGAGGAAGGCCTGCGGCCACCAGGTGAAGCGCTTGGCGAAGGGATAGACCGCGACCAGCGCCAGCGAGGCCACCCCGAGCAGGATCGCGGTCGTATGGAAGGTGAAAAGGATCGCCGCGCCGATCAGGCCTTGCAGGATCATCCAGCCCACCGCCTGCCGCAGCGTGACCTGCCCCGAGGGCAGCGGGCGCGAGCGGGTGCGGGCCACCGCCGCGTCGAACTCGCGGTCGGTGATGTCGTTCCAGGTGCAGCCGGCGCCGCGCATCACCGCCGCGCCGATGGTGCAGCCGAGGAAGATCCACAGGTCGCGCCAGCCGAACCCCGCCGGATCGGCGGCGGCGGCGAGGCCGAGGCCCCAATAGCAGGGCAGCAGCAGAAGCCAGGTGCCGATCGGCCGGTCGGCCCGGCTCAGCCGCAGATAGGGGCGGGCGGCGGCGGGGGCGTAGCGGTCCACCCAGTTGCCCGCGGGGGCGTCGGCGACGCGCTCTGGCATATCGGCGCTTCCGGTCATAGGGTGCCTTTCATGGCGGATGCGAAAGTCAGGCTTTATGTAGATCACCCGCTCGGGCCGGGGCAATCGGTTCCGCTCGACGCGGATCAGGCGCTTTACCTGTTCTCGGTGATGCGGCTCGGCCCCGGCGACGCGGTGCTGCTGTTCAACGGGCGCGACGGCGAATGGCGGGCCGGGGTGGCCGAGGCCGGCAAGCGGCGCGGCGTGCTGGTCTGTCAGGACCGGACGCGGCCGCTCGCGCCGCCGCCCGACCTGTGGCTGCTCTTCGCGCCGGTGAAGAAGGCCGAGACGGTGTTCATCGTGGAAAAGGCGGTGGAACTCGGCGCGGCGCGGCTTTGCCCGGTGCAGACCGAGCGCACCAATTCCGACCGGCTGAACCGCGAGCGGATGCAGGCCAATGCCCGCGAGGCGGCCGAGCAATGCGGCGCGACCGTGGTGCCGGAGGTCGATGCGCTGGCGCCGCTCGACCGGCTGCTGGACGGCTGGCCCGGGGATCGCCGCATCCTGTGGTGCAACGAGGCGCTGGCGGGTGCCGCGACCGTGCTCGCCGGGCAGCCGCCGGGGCCATGGGCCATCCTGATCGGGCCGGAGGGCGGGTTTTCCCCGCGCGAGGCGGCGCGGCTCGCCGCGCATCCCGCCGTGGTGCAGGCCAGCCTCGGCCCGCGCATCCTGCGGGCCGAGACGGCGGCGCTGGCGGCGCTGACGCTCTGGCAGGCCGCGCTGGGAGACTGGCGGTGATTCGCCCCGAGGCGCTGGCGCTGCTCGCCCGCTGGGGCGAGGCGGGCTTCGCGGCGGCGGTGATCGCGGCGGGACTGTGGCTCGCGCGCCTCGGCGGCTGGGTGCTGGCGCCGCTGGGGCTTGCGGTCATGGCGACCGGCGCGGGCCTGCTGCTGCTGGCGCTGCGCCGGCTGCGCTTCCGGCAGGACACCGCCGCGCCGGGGATCGTGGAGATCGACGAAAGCCAGATCTCCTATTTCGGCCCGGCCGAGGGCGGCTTCGTCTCGTTGCGGGAATTGTCGGAACTGCGGCTGCTGGCGCGCGGCGGCCATCGGTTCTGGCGGCTGAAACAGGCCGACGGGCAGGCGCTGCTGATCCCGGTGGACGCGGCCGGGGCCGAGCGGCTCTACGACGCCTTCGCCGCGCTGCCCGGCATCGACATGGCCGCGCTCCTGCGTGTGCTGCACCCGGCGGGCCCCGCCGGACCGGCCGTGACCGCCGACACGCTCGGCCCGGTGATCTGGCGCCGCGACACTCGGCCAGCCTTGACTTGAGCCCGCGCCCGCGCCACCTGTGGACGCCCGAAATTCCCGCGACCCTGAACGGAGCCTTCCCATGTCCATTCCCCAGTCCGGCGGCGGCGCCATCGAGCGGTTCGAGCAACTGGCCGAACTGATCGAATCCGGCTGCAAGCCGAAGGCGGACTGGCGCATCGGCACCGAGCACGAGAAGTTCGGCTTCCTGACCGACAGCCATATGCCGCTGCCCTATGAAGGGGCGCATTCGATCAAGGCGCTGCTGGAGGGGTTGCGCGACCGTTTCAACTGGCAGCCGGTGGAGGAGCAGGGCCATATCATCGGCCTCAGCCGCGACGGCGCCAATATCTCGCTGGAACCGGGCGGGCAGTTCGAGCTCTCGGGCGCGCCGCTCGCCTCGCTGCACGAGACCGCGGCCGAACTGCAATCGCATCTCGACGAGGTGCGCGCGGTGACCGAGGGCTGGGGCGTCGGCTTCATGGGGATCGGCGCGGCGCCGGACTGGACGCATGCGCAGATGCCGGTGATGCCCAAGGGCCGCTACCGGCTGATGACCGATTACATGGGCCGCGTCGGCACCCATGGCACCCAGATGATGTATCGCACCTGCACCGTGCAGGTGAACCTGGACTACGAGTCCGAGGCAGACATGGTGAAGAAGCTGCGGGTGGCGCTGGCGCTGCAACCCGTGGCGACCGCGCTGTTCGCCTCCTCGCCCTTCTTCGAGGGCAAGCCGAACGGGCACCGTTCCTGGCGGTCGCGGATCTGGCGGGGCCTGGACGATTCGCGCACCGGGATGCTGCCCTTCGCCTTCCAGCAGGGCATGGGCTTTCAGGCCTATGTCGACTGGGTGCTCGATGTGCCGATGTATTTCGTCTATCGCGACGGGAAATATATCGACGCGCTGGGCCAGAGCTTCCGCGACTTCCTGAAGGGCGAGTTGCCCGCGCTGCCGGGCGAGAAGCCGACGCTGAGCGACTGGGCCGACCATATGACGACGGTCTTCCCCGAGGCGCGGGTGAAGAAATATATCGAGATGCGCGGCGCCGATTGCGGCGATCAGGCGCATGTCGTGGCGCTGCCGGCCTTCTGGACCGGGCTCACCTATGATGGTGCCGCGCTCGACGCCGCCTGGGATCTGGTGAAGGGCTTCGACGCGGAGACCCGCGAGGGGCTGCGCGTCGCGGCCTCGGTCTCGGCGCTGGCCGGCGCGGCGGGGGGGGTGAAGCTGATCGACCTCGCCCGCGCCGCCGTCGGCCTCGCCCATGCCGGCCTCGCCGCGCGCGGCATGGACGAGGAACGCCTGCTCGCGCCGCTGGTCGAAAGCCTGGAGAGCGGCCGGACCCAGGCCGACCGCCTCCTCGCCGCCTATGAAGGCGAATGGGGCCGCAGCCTCGCCCCGATCTACGAGGCGACGCGGCTGGTCTGAGCGGCGCGCCACCCGGGCCGAGGCGCGGCGGAGAGGGCGGAAGGGGGGCTGTCTGCCCCCCACGCGCCTGCGGCGCTCCCCCCGAGGATATTTTCACCAGAATGAAAGCGGATGGCCGTTCATTTTCTGTCCCCAAATATCCTCGGGGGGTGAATTGAGCGCGCAGCGCTCGAGAGGGGGGCGGAAAGCCCCCCTTTCACCGGCCCGCAATCCCGCGCGGCGGCGGGAGGGGGCGGTCATTTCCGGCCGATCTTCGGTTCCGTTCCGGCGCGCAGCCGCTGGATGTTCGCCGCGTGGCGGTAGAAGACCAGCAGCGTCAGGATCATGCCGAGAAACAGCATCCGGCCGTGGTCGAAGACCAGCATCCAGGCCGTCGAACTCGCCGCCGCCGCCAGGGCGGAGAGCGAGGAGATGCGCGACAGC